>NZ_JBQWIE010000029.1:0-54606 GCF_056745525.1 Parasediminibacterium sp. HNIBRBA5674
TTTATCCTTAAGCATAAAAGGTGATTGGTTGTTTAGCAATTGGTGGTACAATTAATAGACAATTTCAACACCTTTTTCGCTGTTTCTTAAACCGAACTCACGTTAATTCTAGTAGTAATTGTAACTTTCTCATACTTGTATCGTACAACAAAAGGTATCATTTAGCTACTCACCGATTTTATACAATTTTAGCTTTTTGGCATCGAAATTGTTCCCCAAATTACAGTCAGATTTTAAAACTCTTTAGCCATGCAAGTCTTCTCATTAAAACAAGTAAGTGTAGGGTTTAGCTTAGTAGTTGTATTAGCAATTAGCAGCCAAGTATCAGCACAACGCAATTGGGGCCGCCCAGGTTATTACCATCCTGCACCAAGGGTTTATGCTTATGCGCCAAGACCAGTTTATCGACAATCAGTTCACATTAGCTTAGGTTTAGGTAGTCGCTATTATGCAAGACCTTATGTACCTTATTACAGACCATTTGTACCCTATGGGCCAAGTATTGGTTTTAGAGTAAACGTATTGCCTTATGGTTATTGGCCTTTTTATTTTGGCAGCAGCAATTACTACTATTACGATAATACATTCTACCGCCGCTACGACGATAGAAATTATGAAGTTGTTGCACCACCAATTGGCGCAAAATTGCCTGAATTACCAAAAGCTGCAAAAGCTGTAACCATGGATGGCGTTAAATATTATGAATTAGGTGGTACTTACTATTTGCCAACTTACAACGATAAAAACCAAATTTTGTATGAAGTAGTTGGTGTAAATGGTGAGCTTAAAACCAATCAATTACGAAATGACAATGGCAATTACAACAATCAAAATCAGCCTCAACAAAACAGACCAATTCAAGAAGGTGATTTTGTAGATAATTTACCAGACCAGTGTAAAACCATCACTATTAATGGGCAAACAATGTATGTATCACCAGAAAATATTTATTACCAACAAATAGTTGAAGACAATAGGATTTACTACAAAGTAGTGGGTAAATAATATTTTTTGTAAAAATCAAGTATTAACCTATTATAATTTCGTCAATATCAATCTCCTACCACCGTTTTAAACGTAAAATGCTTCTGAGAAATATAGCTAAAGCTAACTACCAACATAGTAGTTAACAACTTAGAAATTAAAGCATTCCATTTAAATACTTCTATAAAAATCTTTAAAAAACCATAATTCAGCATCAGGCAAATAAACACCACAAAAATATACTTGCTCAGTTGCGCTACTTTACTACCGCTTGTTTCTTGAAACACGACATATCTACTAAAATAAAAACCTACAGGGAAAGTAACAGAGAAACTAATAATAAAAGCTGCAATGTGTGCACTTACTATTAAATTAGGTAATAAACTTGGCAAGGGATGTATGGCTTCACCGTGAAATAGATAAGTGTATGCGGTAAAAAACAAGGTAATATCTAGCAAAGTATTAAACCCACCGCAAGCCGCATAGCGAAAGGTTTGCAAGGGCATAATCTTTTTAAACAGCGGATAAAAGAAATCTACCACCGTTAAAATCAAATTGCGCAACTGTTGATGTAAATGCTTCATAAATGGCGGTAAAGTTAAGGGCATAACAGTTAGATTTGCAGCCCACAAATGTTAAGACTAATGAGCGTTGTTGCACAGATTAAACAAGTTACTGCTAAAGCTATTACAGCCTTATACACTATAGATATTGAAGATGTTGCCATATTGGTAAACGCTACCAAACATGAGTTTGAAGGTGATTATACCGTGGTTTTATTTGCTTTTGTAAAACAATTAAAGAAATCACCCGATGCACTTGGTCAAGAGCTTGGTGACTATTTAGTAGCCAATAACCCTACTCTATTTACGGCTTACAATGTGATTAAAGGCTTTTTAAACCTAAGCATTGCAGATAGTTATTGGTTAAACTTTACCAATACAAATTACAGCAATGAAAATTTTGGTAAGGCTGCGCCAAATGGTAAGCGTGTGATGGTAGAATATTCATCGCCTAATACCAACAAGCCATTGCACCTTGGCCACTTGCGTAACAACTTTTTAGGATGGAGCATTGCAGAAATACTAAAAGCAAATGGTTACGATATTGTAAAAACCTGCATTGTAAATGACAGAGGCATTCACATTTGTAAAAGCATGATTGCTTGGCAATTATTTGCTAATGGCGCAACACCAGAAAGCACTGGTAAAAAAGGCGACCATTTTGTAGGTGATTATTACGTAAAATTTAATGATGCTTATAAAGCAGAAATAGACACATTGGTTGCTAAAGGCATTGCAAAAGACCAAGCAGAGAAAGATGCCCCAATAATGAAAGCAGCGCAACAAATGCTGATAGATTGGGAAGCAGGAAAGCCTGAAGTGATGGATTTGTGGCAGAAAATGAACTCGTGGGTGTACGAAGGTTTTAACACCACTTACAACACCATTGGTAGCGATTTTGATAAAACTTACTACGAAAGCAATACTTATTTATTAGGTAAAGATTTGGTAGAAAAAGGCTTAGAGAAACAAGTGTTTTTCCAAAAAGAAGATAGCAGTGTGTGGATTGATTTAACGGCTGATGGATTGGATGAAAAAATTGTACGTAGAAAAGATGGCACATCAGTTTACATAACACAAGACATTGGTCTAGCCGAGCAAAAGCAAAAAGAGTTTAATGCAGACCAAAGCATTTATGTAGTTGGTGACGAACAGAATTACCATTTTAAAGTATTGAAACTCATTTGCCAAAAACTGGGTTTACCTTCTGCTGATGGCATTTTTCATTTAAGTTATGGTATGGTTGAACTGCCTACCGGCAAAATGAAAAGCCGTGAAGGTACCGTGGTAGATGCAGATGATTTAGTAGCAGAAATGATTAGCATTTCGCAACAAAAAACCGAAGAATTAGGTAAGGTGAAAGACTTCTCAACAGAGGAATTATTAAGCCTTTACAATACCATTGGTTTAGGTGCGTTGAAATTCTTTTTACTACGTGTAGACCCTAAAAAGAAAATGGTATTTAACCCAGAAGAAAGCATTGACTTTCATGGTTTTACAGGTCCATTTATACAGTACACATATGCTAGGATTAAGAGTATTCTGAGAAAAATGGCACAAGAAGTTTCAAGTTTCAAGTTCCAAGTTTCAAGTACTGACAACAATTCACCATTCACTATTCACCATTCACTATTGCTGCCATTAGAGAAATCATTAGCTATTACTTTAGAATTATTCCCTACCGTTATTGGCGAAGCCGCAGCAGAAAACGACCCTAGCAAAGTGGCGATTTATATTTTCAATGTGGCAAAAACCTTTAACTCGTTTTACACAGAACATAAAATTTCCAATGCAGAAAGTGAAGAAAAGAAAATACTTCGCTTACAATTATCGCAACTAACTGCACAAGTGCTTAAAACGGGTATGCAGTTGTTGGGTATTGGTGTGCCTGAGAGAATGTAGCCACCACAAAAAAATGTGGCTATTCTTAGCATAGCGTTTATCTTGCCGCTTTAAAAACTGTATATGGCAAATGCACCTTTGGTTGGGATTATTATGGGTAGCGATAGCGACTTACCTATTATGCAAGCAGCAGCAGATATGCTTACGCATTTCAACGTGCCTTTTGAGTTAACGGTAGTATCTGCTCACAGAACACCATTGCGCATGGTAGACTATGCGAAAACTGCAAAAGAGCGTGGCCTAAAAGTAATTATTGCTGGTGCAGGTGGTGCGGCACATTTGCCAGGTATGGTGGCAAGTATTACCACTTTGCCCGTAATTGGTGTACCAATAAAAAGCAGTAATTCAATTGATGGTTGGGATAGCGTTTTGAGTATTTTACAAATGCCAAATGGTATACCTGTAGCTACTGTTGCTTTAAATGCTGCTAAAAATGCAGGTATTTTAGCAGCTACTATTTTAGGCAGTTTTGACGCTGGATTAAGCGATGCTTTACAAGCGTATAAAAACCAATTGAACGATGAAGTATTAACCAAAGTGGATAAGCTAAAAACTACTTGGCCTAATAGTTTTGACAAATAGATTGTACAAAAAAGGAACCAAATTGGTTCCTTTTTTGTATCGCTATACGGTTAGCATTTCTCCAATGCTTGTTCAATATCTGCAAGAATATCATTTACATTTTCTAAGCCAGCAGAAATACGTATTAAACCTGGCGTAATGCCAATTGCCAATCTTTCAGCTTCTGTCAATTTAGAGTGTGTGGTACTTGTAGGGTGCGATGCAATACTACGTGTATCGCCAAGGTTTGGCGTCATTGACAATAACTCAAGTGCATCTAAAAATTTACGACCACTTTCTACACCACCTTTTAGTTCAAAACACAACACACCACCACCCTTTTTCATTTGCTTAATAGCAATCTCGTATTGAGGATGCGATGGCAAAAACGGATATTTTACCCAAGCAATTTTGTCGTTTTGTTCTAGTTTGGTAGCTATGGCAAGTGCATTAGCACAATGTCTTTCTAATCTTACATCTAGTGTTTCAAGGCTTTTACTAAGTACCCATGCATTAAAAGCACTCATACTTGGGCCAGTATTTCTACAAAACAAATAAATATCTCTAATTAAATCTGCTCTACCTACCACAATACCACCTAAAACCCTACCCTGACCATCAATCCACTTAGTTGCACTGTGGCTTACAATATCTGCACCAAATTCAATTGGGTTTTGTAAAATAGGCGATGCAAAACAATTATCTACGTTAAAAATGATGTTGTGCTTTTTAGAAAATTCACCCACCCAAGCCAAGTCAATCACTTCTAATTGCGGATTGGTTGGCGTTTCTAAATACACCATTTTAGTGTTTGGCTTTACAGCTGCTTCCCATTCATCTGGCTTGGTAGAACTTACCAATGTACATTCAATACCATATTTTGGTAAAAACTTGGTAGCCAATGCATGTGTGCTACCAAAAACTGAACTGCAACAAATTAAGTGGTCACCTGCTTTAAGCAATGCAAAAATTGAATTGAACACGGCAGCCATACCACTTGCAGTTGCAAAACCAGCTTCAGCACCTTCAAGGAAGCACATTTTTTTTACAAATTCGTCTACTGTAGGGTTGCTATAACGACTGTAAATATTGTCATCGCTTTCATCAGCAAATGCTGCACGCATATCTTCTGCTGTATCAAAAGTGAAACTGCTTGTAAGGTATAATGGTGTTGAATGCTCCATCTCGAATGACTGAGCAGTTTGTGTACGAATAGCGAGTGTTTGTTTATGCATAGTTGTGAAATAGTAACCGCTGATTAATAATGATTTTTATGACTGTCTGTGATGGTTAAAATTATTACTCATCATTGCAATCAAATCCCTTGATAAATTTAACCGCTGATTAATGATAATTTTTCTGTGATTGTCTGTGATGACTTAAAATCATAGCACATCATTACAATCATTATTAATCAGCGGTTAATGTTATGGATGTACAAAAGTTTCTGTTTTTATGGCTGCGCCTGCGGCAAATAAAGTAGCTGCAACTGAGCAATATTTATTTAATGATAAATCAACTGCTTTTTCAGCTTTCTCTTGGTCTACCTCACCGTAAATGTGAAACTCTACAGTGATGTCTTTCCATAAAGAAGGTTCTTTGCCAGCTTCTCTATCGCCTTTGATAACCATTTTATAGTCACGCACATTTTGGCGTTGCTTTTTCAAAATCATAATTACATCTATTGCACTACAACCACCAAGCCCCATTAATAGCATTTGCATTGGTCTTACGCCAAAGTTTTGCCCACCACTTTCTGGGCTTGTATCCATTCTTACAACGTGGCCGTTTTCGTCTTTAACTTCAAAACCATAATCGTTCTGAACTCTGTTTAATTCAATTGTAGGCATATCCTATTTTTAATTGGACGCAAAGATAATCACTGATAGAATGATTCAGATGATTTTAATGATTGCAAATAAAGCAACTGTAAACAAAGCTGAATAAAGCAATACAGATGCGAGGTGCGACGCATACAGTGCTGAATAGTAGTACTAGCGATGACACAATAAATAAAAATATACGAGTTAGGGTTATCTAGTTTTATGATTACCAATTCGCCTTTGTGAGTACCCATACCTAAGTTTAGGGATGCGCACTCACACGTGTGATTAGCCATAGCTAAGTTTAGGGATGCCCACTCATACATGTGAGTAACAATAACTAAGTTTGGGGATGGCAATTCGCAGCTGTGAGTAGCTATGCCTAAGATTTTTTATGGCAAGTAGACGTTGTGAGTGGGTGTACCTGACTTTTTTGAGGTAAATAGGTTCAATGAATTTGGATGGGGCAATTTATTACACCAATTCGCAATAACTACACTTCTTTTTCTTCTACCTTTTCTACTGTCACCAAGTCGTCAATTTCTACATTCATTGGTAGCAAACCAATTTGTACAATGGCACGCTTACCACGTATTTCTTTCACCTCGCCTACTTGGTAATTTTTCTTCAGTTTTACCAAAGCGCCTACTACAATTTCTTGCTTTATTTCTACGAATTTTTTGTCTACTTTCTTTGCTAATTTGTTGACCACCACCTTTTCGTTACCCTTAAAAAGCAAGGTGTGTAAGCCTTTTACTACTTGTTCTTTATTGTCAGATTTTTTCCAGTCTAGCGCTACTTGTTTCAGTTTTCGCTCCATATCTTTCAAGTAAGTCAGGCGCTCTTCTGTAATTTGGTTTTGGTGCTTTAAGGTTTCTATTTGCTGTTTGTGTCGCTCTTTATTCAACACTATTTCCATCTCCTTTTTAAGCTTTTCATTCTCACGAATGAGCTTGTGCAAGTCTTTTTTCTCTGCATCTAATTGTTGTAAATCTTGCTCAGTTCTATTCAATAATCTATCAAGCTTAAAATGGTCTTCATCTACCAATTTTCTAGCACGGTTAATTAAATGTTGTGGCAATCCAATACGCTCTGCAATGGAAAATGTGTAACTGCTACCAGGTTTGCCTACAATGAGTTTGTACATGGGTTGTAAATGCACTTCATCAAACTGCATAGCGCCATTAATAATGCCTTGCGTATGATTGGCCATTACTTTTAGGTTTAAGTAATGCGTGGTTACAATGCCAAATGCATGTCTGCGACCCAATTCTTCCATAATTACTTCGGCAAAAGCACCGCCCAAATTAGGATCACTACCACTACCAAGCTCATCTATAAAAAACAGCGTTTTACCATTTGCCACCTCTATAAAATGCTTCATGTGCTGCAAATGCGATGAGTAGGTACTTAGCTCAAATTCAATACTTTGTGTATCGCCAATGTGTATGAATAATTGCTTAAAAATACCCATTTGCGATGTAGGATGCACAGGCACCAACAAGCCACTTTGTAGCATGATTTGGTTGAGGCCAATGGTTTTCATGGTAACGGTTTTACCGCCAGCATTTGGGCCGCTGATTACCAATATTCTGCTCTTTTCATCAAGGGTTAGTGTTACAGGTATAGTTGGTTTATTAGAAGCTTTATTATACAAATACAACAAAGGATGGTAAGCATCTTTTAACTCTAAATGTGCTTTATCTAGCAAATTTGGAAATTGACCGTTCATGTCAACAGCCAATTTGGCTTTGGCTTTAATAAAATCAAACTCGCCTACAATTTCTAAGTAGCCCATCAACAAGCCTGAATACACCGATAATTTGCTGGTTAAAGCTCTTAAAATGCGTTGTACTTCTCGGCTTTCTTCGTGTTCTAAAGCAAACACTTCGTTGTTTAAAGGAATGGTTTCTTCGGGCTCAATAAAGGCTGTTTTACGGCTGTCACTTTCGCCATGCAAAATACCTTTCACTTGCCTTTTATGTTCGGCAAAAACCGCTACTACACGTCTACCATTGCTAAAACCTTCTTCTATTTCTGCACTATAACCAGCTTTGTTTAGTTTGGCTACCACCTTCTCAAACATGCGTCGTAGCTCATTTCTACGCTTGTACAAGGCCATGCGAATTTTATACAAATCATCGCTAGCATTGTCTTTTACATTGCCATTCTCATCTAGCACTTCATTAATCATTTCTACAATTACTTTCTCGTAGTAAGTATGTTCAATTACTTTGGTTAATGAAGGATAAGCCAAACGTTTTTCAGTATCAAACCATCTAAAAATATTGCTGATATTTTCGGCAAGCTTTTTAATGTTCATCCATTGGTCGCTTACTAGCAACGCACCAGGTATACCAAGTAACTTTATATCTTTCTGTATGTTTAAGGTAAAATCATTAGGAAAATACAAGCTTTGCTGGTACAATAATTTGTACTCGTGGCTTTGCTGTAATTCAAGTTCTATATAATCTTTCTTGGTGTGAATACGCAGATTATCTGCTTTTTCCTGTGCATATACTGTTTTACAATGGTTTACTAATAAAGCCTTTACCTTGTCAAATTCTAATTGTATTGCTGCCGTTTCTGGGTATAAACGCATGTTCTAATTTCTGATTTGAGATTTGGGATTTTCGATTTTCCCAATTCGTGTCTTTGTCTTTAATTCTTGTTACGCTATTAGTTACAAACAACTAGGGTCATAAGTTGTAATTTTTTATACATGGTTTAGCCAAAAGCTATAAAGACTTGTAAAATCATAGTAAATCATTCCTATCATTTTTAATCAGCGGTTAGTTTTAATCAGTAGCTTCCTTTTCCATCATCAAATACGCTTTTATAAAGCCATCCAATTCACCATCCATTACAGGCTGCACATTACCTACTTCAAAGTCGGTTCTATGGTCTTTAATCATTTTGTATGGATGAAATACATAGCTACGTATTTGGCTGCCCCATTCTATTTTCTTTTTGTTGCTATTGGTAGCGTTTAAGGCTTCTTGTCGCTTACGCATTTCTTCTTCGTACAACCTACTTTTAAGCATTTTCATGGCCAATTCTCGGTTTTCGCCTTGCGTTCTTGCTTGCTGACATTCGACTATAAAACCACTTGGCCCATGTTTTAATCGTACAGCGGTTTCTACCTTATTTACGTTTTGTCCACCACTACCGCCACTTCTGTAAAATGCCCATTCTAAGTCAGCAGGATTTACTTCAATCTCGATACTATCATCAATTAATGGATACACATACACAGATGCAAACGAGGTATGTCGCCTTGCATTGCTATCAAATGGCGAAATACGCACCAAGCGATGCACACCACTTTCAGCTTTTAAAAAGCCGTAAGCAAATGGGCCGTCAAATTGTAATGTGGCAGATTTTATACCTGCACCATCACCTTCTTGATAATCTAACTCGGTAACTTTCCAGCCTTGCTTTTGCCCATACATCAAGTACATACGCAACAGCATATCAGCCCAATCTTGGCTTTCGGTACCACCTGCACCAGAATTAATTTGCAGAATGCCTGGTAATTCGTCTTCAGGCTTGTTCAATGTGCTTTTAAATTCAGCATCTTCAACAGCCATTACGGCTGCATCGTACACTTTTTTCACTTCTTCTTCCGTTTCGTCACCACTTTTCCAAAAGTCAAACAGCACGGCAAAGTCTTCCACGGCAGTATCAACTTGCTCGTACAATTTCATCCAAAACTCGTTTAGCTTAATGTCTTTCATGGTGGCCGTAGCTCGGGCATTGTCATCCCAAAAACCAGGCGATAACGATAATTGACGATCTTGTTCTACTTTAGTTTTACGGCTATCGTAGTCAAAGAAACCTCCTCAAGACGGTAACTCTGTCTCTTATATCTTTCAATTGCTCTTGTGTCATAGTGGCGCAAGTTACTGCGATTATTTATAAAATTAAGTAGAAGCTGTTTTTGTCACTAGCTTTTGTAGTTCTATGATGCTTTGGTTGCGTCGCACACTGCGGCGCTTTGTACGTTCCTCAGCCATTTATGCAAAAAGCTAAAATAATTTACCTGCAAAACTTTTACTTTGCAATAATCACATTGTTATGGCAAAAGATAAAAAGCAAGCAGCACTAGGTTTCATTTTCATTACATTATTAATTGACTTTATTGGCTTTGGTATCATTATACCCGGCTTACCAAGCCTTATTCAAGGTTTAACGCACAGCACCATTAGCGAAACTGCAAAATATGGTGGCTGGCTGGTATTTGCTTATGCTAGTATGCAATTTTTATGCTCACCAATTTTGGGTAATCTTAGTGACAAATATGGCAGAAGACCAGTTTTATTGTTTTCATTATTTGGTTTTGGCATTGACTATTTATTGCTTGCTTTTGCGCCATCAATTATGTGGCTATTTGTAGGTAGATTAATTGCAGGCATTACAGGTGCCAGTATTACCACAGCATCAGCCTATATAGCAGACATTAGTACACCAGAAAACAGAGCTAAAAACTTTGGTATAGTTGGCGCTGCTTTTGGCCTTGGTTTTATTTTGGGGCCTTTTCTCGGCGGCTTTTTATCAGACATAAATCTTAAACTTCCATTTTTTGTTGCAGCAGGTCTATCTTTAATTAATTGGCTCTACGGCTACTTTATTTTACCTGAAAGTTTAAGTTCTGAAAATCGAAGAGAGTTCGAATGGAAAAGAGCTAACCCAATTGGTTCATTTAAGTTGTTAAACAAATACTCAATAATCGCAGGCCTAGTAATTTCAATCACACTAATTTATATAGCCGCACATGCTGTTCAAACGACTTGGAATTATATAACGATTGCAAAACTAAATTGGGGTTCAAAAGTGAGAGGCTACTCATTAACTGTAATAGGCATTTGCATTACACTAGTTCAAGGCTTGCTTGTAAGAGTAGCTATACCTAAATTAGGACAGGAAAAAAGCGTATATATTGGTTTAGGCTTGTATACACTTGGTTTTATACTATTTGCATACGCAAGTTCTACCTGGATGATGTTTGCATTTACAGGTGTGTATTGTCTAGGTGGTATTGCAGGACCAGCGATACAAGGTTTAATATCTACGCATGTACCAGCTAATGAACAAGGCGAATTACAAGGTGCATTAACCAGTTTAATGAGTGCTACTTCAGTTATTGGCCCTCTCATTATGACCAATATTTTTGCATTCTTTACAAGCAAAACAACGCCTGTTTATTTACCAAGTGCACCATTTTTTTTAGGTGCATTTCTTACACTTATAAGTACTATATTAGCTTACAGAAGCTTAAAAGCAGAACGACTGCGTTAGCATAGATTTTTTCGTAGCGATTTTGAGGCATAAAAAAAGGGCCAGGATAAAAATCCAGCCCCGTTTTAAAATCCAATATCCTATGAAAAACCGATGTAAATATAGATGTCTTTTACCGTTCAAACAAATTGATGTTTAAAACTTGTGAATTTTATTGTACAAATTCACATTATTCCAATAAATAGAGAACTCTTACTATTTAGAAAATCAGGGACGTACTGTTTATCATCGTATTTATTTAACCATTTACCATCTTACGTTGTTACTAATTAAAAGTTATTATGAGCCATAAAATAGTAGTTGCGGTTACAGGTGCAAGTGGAAGTATTTATGCCAAGGTATTGCTCGATAAATTGTCACAAATGCAAAACCAATGGCTAGAATTAAGCATTGTGATGAGTAAAAATGCTAAAGAAGTATGGCATACAGAACTTGGTAACGAAGATTACAACAACTACAATGCTCGCTTTTTTGAGAAGACAGATTTCACTGCGCCTTTCGCTTCAGGCTCAGCAAAATACAATATTATGATTGTCGCACCTTGTAGCATGGGCACTTTGGGCCGTATAGCCAGCGGTGTAAGCGACGATTTAATTACAAGAGCTGCTGATGTGGTATTAAAAGAAAGACGAAAATTGATATTAATGGTAAGAGATACGCCTTACAACCTTATTCACATAAAAAACATGGAAACAGTAACGCTAGCAGGTGGCATTATTGCGCCAGCAACACCTTCATTTTACAGCCTACCTAAAACCATGGAAGATGTTGCAGCTACAGTAGTTGATAGAATTTTAGACATTGCAGGTTTAGACATAAACACCTATAGATGGGGCAGATAGCAACGCTATTTTTCCAATAATATTTTCATCTGAAACATTACATTTGCACCCGTTAGCGGCGATGGCGAAATTGGTAGACGCACTACTTTGAGGTGGTAGCGCCTTTTACCGGGCGTGGGAGTTCGAATCTCCTTTGCCGCACTATTAACTATAAAGGCAATCATCAATGGTTGCCTTTATAGTATTATATGTAAATAATTAATATCTCATAATCTTTCCTAAAGGTTTTGGGGTATTCTTGTTACCAGAAAATTGCCATACAAAACCCAGCTCAATACTAGATACAGAATTATAGCTGCTTACTTCACTGGTTACTACATCGTAAGTTAGCGATAAAATCCAGTTGGTTGCTTCTAATCCTACATAATGATACACAGCATTACCAAATCTTTTGAATGCACCAAAGTTTAGGCTTTCTATGGTGTCGTCACCTGCAATTTTTGCTTTATAAATACCACCGAGAGTAAATACGGTGTTTACGCCCTGAAATTCGGCTAAACTACTAACATGAAATGTACTTCTATTATCGCCTCTACCTAAAGCAAACCAAGCATTACCTTGTAGGCTTAACCTTGTATCTATAGCATATTGCTTACTATCGTAGGCGCCTTCATTCGGTCTACCTGCATGAAAATAGCCTGCACCAACAGTGTAGCCCAAATTATCAAAATTTTGACTGAGGTTTATACCCGCATTAAAATCTAAGTATGATTTTTTTTGCACCGTTATAAAGTCATTTGATGGTATTGAGCGCTGAAAACCCATGCTACCAAATTGCGACTGAAACTGAAACTTGCTGGCATCAAGTATTCTGTTTGCATATACCATTGATAAACCTAAACCAATGGTTATTTGTGAAGAAATAAGCTTGTTATAGGCAATAGATGTACCAAAATAATTATTTTTTAACAACCCATTATTGCTGCCATCTGTTAATAATAACAAGCCAACGGCTAATTGATCATCAGCTAGTTTAGTAGCTGATAGCCTTTTCTCTAAAGAAACAGTAGCTGTATTATAAGGGTTAATATTACTTCCACCCCACCATTGCGACCGCATGTTAATAGCCACTCGCATATCAGAAACGTCCTTTCCTGTGAACGAAGGATTGATGGTGAGGGGCGAAGCAAAGTATTGCGAAAAATGCGGGTCTTGCGCTATTGCAGTATTAGCCATTAAACTTAGACTCATTGCGAATAGACTTAGTTTCAAATTTCTATTGATACATTTAAACATCTTTTTCATGATTTAAGTTTTTGTGTTGTACTTGATGGTGATGGTATTATCTTAAAAGTGTTACTGTACCTTCATGATAAATTGTATTACCATCTTTATCTACTGCCAACACTGTCCATACATAAGTATCTAATGGTTGTAATTGCCCATTGAATGTTCCATCCCAACCTTGGCTTATTAAAGATGTTTCAAATAACTTTTTGCCCCAACGATTGAAAATTCGGTACGATTTCAATTCTGATATGCCTACTGGTATAAGATATAACTTGTCATTTTGACCGTCCCCATTTGGCGAGAACACATTTGGTACATAAACCTTACGAGACTCGTGAATTCTCACCTTTAAGGTATCTAATGTAGTACATCCTGAAGGCACACCAATTGTAATTAAATACTCTTGTTCTTTACTAGTATTAATAGTTGGATTACTGATGAATGGATCACTTAAACCAAGTGAAGGTGACCAGGTATATTGATTACCAAAGTTTCTTGCTTGTAATTGTACATTATCGTTAATAGCTACATCCAATGTATTTTGACGTATAGCTGCTCGAGGTGCTTCAACCGGAACAACTACTGTAAAGCTATCAGAAAGGTTGCTACAAGTGTTAGACTGTACTTTTAACTTCACGCTATAACTACCAGCATTTGGATAAGTAAATCTTGCATTAGTAGCACTACTTGTGTTCGCATTGTTATCAGACCATGTGTAGCTTACTGCACCTGTTATATTTACCGTACTTGCATTGGTAAAGTTGATGGCTTTATTAGTACAATAACTATCGTAAGTAAAGCCTGCTTTTGGTGCCAATAATTGTGTAACTACCAAGCTACCCGTAGCGGGTGCTGTACACCCAAACGCAGAAGTAGCAATAGCAGTGTAAGTACCTATTGTAGTAGCTGCATACGTACTACTTGTTGCGCCACTTATAGGTGTACCATTTCTAGACCACTGATAGGTAGCAGCACCTGTAGCTGTAAGGTTGATAGAGTTGCCTGCACCACAAATAACTGTGCTAGCTGCACTGATGTTTGCCACAGGCAATGGATTCACCGTTACTGTGGCTGTACCTGCTACTGAATTTGAGCAGCTGGTGGCACTTGCATCTTTTACACTTACTAAGCTGTAAGCAAAACTACCTGCTGCACTGGTTGGTACAGATACTGTTACTGTGTTACCGCTTGTAGTGGTGACTGTTTGAGTAGTACCACCATTAACAGTATAGCTGAAAGTATATGGTGCTGTGCCTGCTGCACCTGTAAACGTGATACTTGGGGCTACAGCATTTTGACATACGGCTGTTGTACCTGCAATACTTGCCGCAGGCAATGGATTAACCGTTACTGTGGTAGCAGTTGATGTTGCTGAACAGCCATTGGCATTAATCACTGTAACTGTGTAATTACCACTTGTTGATGCATTGATTGAAGCGGTTGTTGCGCCAGTACTCCATAAGTAACTTGTGCCAGTACTTGCAGTTAATGTTACTGAACCGCCTTGGCAAAATGTGGTAGCACTTCCTGCACTGATACTTGCCTTAGGCAATGGATTGACTGTTACAGTTGTAGCAGTTGAAGTGGCAGAACAGCCATTAGCATTGGTAACCGTTACTGTATAATTGCCACTTGTTGAGGCATTAATTGAGGCGGTTGTTGCACCAGTACTCCACAAATAGCTTGTTCCTGTGCTTGCAGTTAATGTAACTGTACCACCTTGGCAGAATGTAGTAGTACTTCCTGCGCTGATAGTGACTGTTGGCAATGGATTGACTGTTACGGTTACACTAGAATTTTTAGTACAACCATTTGCATTAGTTACTGTTGCCGTGTAAGTAGTAGTACTTGCTGGACTTAGAGTTATGCCATTGCTAACTGCGCCATTGCTCCATAGCACAGTTGACGAACCATCTAAACCCGCTTCTGTTAAAGTAACACTTGAACCATTACAAATAATACCATCATTGTTGGTAGTACCTGATGTTTCTGCTATGGCGATACTCGTATTTGGTAAGGCATTTACCGTACCGCTCACTGCTACATTTTGGGTAGTAGCACCTGTACTAGCTACGGTAATATTGGCACTTGGTGTGCCTGTAGCTGTACTGGCTAATCTTGTGTAAACGGTAGTGTTAGCAACTGTACCGCTACTTTGTGTTAAGATAATACTACTACTATAACCACTAACCGATGCTAAACTTACCTCATAACCTGTTGGTGCTGTTATGATAATATCGTTCGTTAAGTTGCTACCTCCTACTGTAAAGCTTTGTGCAGCACTTACTGTACCTGAACACGTAATAAAGCCATTTAACGTACCTGTAGGTGTTACGGTAGCAATAGCTGGTGCTGCTACCATAACCGTAAATGGATTATCACTACTTATACAACCAGTAGTAGTGTTACGCAAACTAATATTAAAGTTATAGGTATTAGGTGAACTTGCTGGTGTAGCTACACTGATAGGGCTATTACCTAAAATCGCATTATTAACAGCCGTAAAACCACTCATAGCAGTAGGACTTGCGGCAGTAATACTATACTGATCTGGGCTGCCTGCAATTACATTAAAAGGCAAACTAAAGCTTGTAGCATTAGTTAATACGCTACTTACACTTCCTAAGGCAATACTTGGTAAAGCATTTACAGTACCGCTTACTGCAACATTTTGTGTGGTAGCACCTGTACTAGCTAATGTAATATTACCACTTGGTGAACCCGTTGCTGTACTCGATAATCTAATGTAGATATTAGTATTGGTTACCGTTCCACCACTTTGGGTTAACGTAACATTTGAATTATAACCACTACCTAAACTTAAGCTTACTTCAAATCCTGTTGGTGCTGTTATGATAATATCATTTGTTAAGTTGCTACCTCCTACAGTAAAGCTTTGTGTTGTGCTAGCTAAACTAGCACAAGTGCTAAAGCCATTAAGTGTACCCGTAGTTGTTAATGTTGGTGGTGCAGCTACTGTTACAGTAAATGGTACTGTTGCACTTACGCAACCAGTTGTACTATTGGTTACTAGCGCATTAAAATTATACGTACCTACGGCACTAGCTGGTATTGTTACATTTATTGGTGAGGCAGGCAGGGTGGCATTATTAACTGCAGTAAAACCACTCATAGCAGTAGGACTTGCGGCAGTAATACTATACTGATCTGGGCTGCCTGCAATTACATTAAAAGGCAAACTAAAGCTTGTAGCATTAGTTAATACGCTACTTACACTTCCTAAGGCAATACTTGGTAATGCATTTACTGTACCACTCACTGCTACATTTTGTGTGATTACACCTGTACTAGTTATCGTAATATCACCACTTGGTGAACCCGTTGCCGTACTCGATAATCTAGTGTAAATATTAGTGTTGGTTATCGTTCCAGCACTTTGGGTTAACGTAACATTTGAACTATAACCTGTACCTGAACTTAAGCTTACCTCAAATCCTGTTGGTGCAGTAATAGTAATGTCATTCGTCAAGTTGTTACCACCTACTATAAAGCTTTGCGCAGCACCTACTATACCAGCACAAGTACTAAAGCTTTTTAAATTACTGGCAACGGTAAGTACTGGACTGGCTGGTGCAACTATTGTTACCGTAAATAGATTATTATTACTTACACAACCTAAAGTACTATTAACAGCATTTAAACTAAAATTATAAGTACCAGCTGCACTTGCAGGTATTGTTACACTAATTGGCGAAGCTGACAGTGTTCCATTAATGACTGAAGTAAAGCCACTCATAGGCACTGGACTGCCAACAACTAAATTGTATTTATCTGGATTACCTGTAGTAGCTGTATATGGAATACTAAAGCTAGTAGCAGTTGTGGAAACACTACTAATGGTACCTAATGAAATGGTTGGTCGAAGATTTACAGTGCCACTTACTGTCACATTTTGTGTGCTAGCACCTGTACTAGCTATCGTAATATTACCACTTGGTGAACCAGTAGCAGTACTTGCAATTCTTATGAAGATATTAGTGTTGGCTATCGTTCCACCACTTTGGGTTAACGTAACACTTGAACTATAACCTGTACCTGAACTTAAGCTTACCTCAAATCCTATTGGTGCTGTAATGGTAATATTATTCGTCAAGTTACTACCACCTACCAAAAACCTTTGTGCTACACTTGCAATACCTGAACAACTATTAAAGGTTGTTAAAGCTGGTAGAATTCCAGATATATTAATAATTGGGCTTTCAGGTGCAGCTACCGTAACTGTAAATGGATTATTACTACTTACACAACCTGTAGTAGTGCTAAGCAAACTAATATTGAAATTATAGACACCAGCAGCGCTCGCAGGTATCGTTACACTAATTGGTGAGGCAGACAATGTTGCATTATTAACTGCTGTAAAACCACTCATAGCAGTTGGTGCGCCTGTAGTAATACTGTATTGATTAGGACTACCTGTGGTAGCTGAATATGGCAAGCTAAAGCTAGTTGCGGTGGTTAAGACACTGCTTACACTTCCTAAAGTGATGGTTGGTAAGGTATTTACAGTACCACTTACTGCTACATTTTGAGTGGTTGCACCTGTACTAGCTACCGTAATATTACCACTTGGTGAACCTGTAGCACTAATGCTCACTCTAGCATAAATAGTGGCAGAAGGAACAGTGCCTGAGGTAGGTGTAAAACTGAGATTATTTCCATAAGGACCATTAGGAAAAGTACTAATCTCGTAACCGCTTGGTGCAGTTATAATTAAGTTCGCTGTTAAATTACTACCACTCACCGTAAAGCTTTGCGCAGCGCTTGCTGAACTAGCACAAGTGCTAAAGCCATTGAGTGTGCCTGTGGTATTTATTACTGGTGCAGGGGCAGCTACTGTTACCGTGAATGGTACTGAACTGCTTACACAACCTGTACTACTATTTTTTAGCGTTACATTAAAATTATAGGTATTAGCTGCACTTGCAGGTATCGTTACACTAATAGGTGAAACGGGCAGTGAGGCATTATTGACTGCTGTAAAGCCACTCATAGCAGTTGGTGTACCTGTGCTAATACTGTATTGATTAGGACTACCTGTGGTAGCTGAATATGGTAAACTAAAACTCGTTGACGTGGTTAAAACACTACTTACACCACCTAAGGTTATGGTTGGTAAAGTATTTACCGTACCACTTACCGATAGATTTTGTGTGGTAGCACCAGTACTAGATATCGTAATATTACCACTTGGTGAACCTGTAGCACTACTGCTCACTCTAACATAAATGGTGGCAGAAGGAACATTGCCTGAGATAGGTGTAAAACTGAGTCTATTTCCATAAGGCCCATTAGCAAAAGTACTAATCTCGTAACCGCTTGATGTAGTTATAGTTAAATTCGCTGTTAAATTACTGCCACTCACCGTAAAGCTTTGAGGATCACTTCCTATACCTGCACATGCACTAAAAGCTCTGAGTGTGCCTGTGGCTGTTACTGTCGGTGAACCACCAACTGTAAGCATTATTGGATAATTAACACTCATACAACCTGACGCCCTATTTCTTACGGAAAAATTAAAGTTGTAAGTATTTGCCACACTTGCAGGTATAGTAACAGCAATGGGGCTCGCTGATAGAGTTGAATTTGTAATAGCTGCAAATGAGGACATTGTGTTTGGTGTGCTAGCTGAAATACTATACTGATTAGGACTACCAGAGGTGGAGGAATATGGAATACTAAAATTGGTTGCACTTGGCAAAACATTGGCAATTGTACCTAGTGTTATTGTTGGTATTACGTTGCCTAGGTCAGGATATAACGCCAATAAAGCAGCACCAAAGTTTGCATTAAAAGATGTTAAATTTTTAGTGATATTAGTAGGATCTACATCAACATTGGGGTATGTTGTATTAGTGATTAAATCGCCACCCACTACATATTTATTAATATTTTTATTGTAATCAAATGAAAAAAAGTTAGCTGAGTATCCTGTCAACATAAAACCCCATAAATACTCACCAAGAGAAGTAAACTTTACTACCGCACCACCCCAACTGGAAGGTGATGTAAAAGAACCACTAGAACCACTAGGGTCAAAATCGAATGTTGAAGTAAACGACCCGCCAATAACTATATTATTACAGGTATCAATACCCAAACCCATCGGTCTAGGCACTCTACCTGTTCCAGTTCCTTGCGTTGCAGTAGCCCATTTAAATACCCCATTATTATCATACTTACTAATAAAAGCTTCTGTTCCCTGATTTACAATAGTTATAATACTTGGCGAACCACCAGAAGTATTCATATCAATATTGTATCCAGAAATACCCCCTACTATACCACTAACAATTATATCGTTATTTCTATCTATAGCAACATTTTTTCCCTCATCAGAATATATACCCCCTATGCTAAAAAGAAATTGAGGCACTAAAGAATTATTTAGTTTCAATACAAACGCATCACTAAATTTAGCAGCTGTGCAGCTTAACGAACCACAAGTAAGAGTGCCACTATAAGTTCCTACAAAAAATAAATTATCGTTACTATCAACTTGAACATCATTTACAATTTCATTATTATTTGCGCTTGCACAGGTGATAGCATCTTGAAAAACACCAGAAGCATTGTATTTAATAATTGCAATATCATAAGGACCAATTGCAGTAAATACTTTACTTACACCACTTCCTGTTGTATTGGTTTCAAGAAAAGACGAACTAAATCTAGTAGCTAAATAAACGTTACCCGAATTATCTGTCACAACTTTTGTGCCTGCGTCAGCCGCGCTTCCTCCCACTGAATAAGCCCATTGATATTGCCCAGCACTATTATATTTAGCTATGAAAATATCAGTATTTCCATTGGATGTTAAGTTACGAACTGAAGTGGTACTAGGATCAAAATCAACAGTACCCCAAAATATTCCTGTAACATACACATTCCCATTTGCATCACTAGTTACAGCAGTGCAATTGTTTGAATTGGTTACTGCTGTACTACCACTTTGAGAAGAAAAGGGTACTACCCACTGAGCCAAACCACTGCTATTATATTTTGCTAAAAATCCATCTGCATAATTGCTATAAGCTGTTAGGTTCATTGCAGCACCCAATGGATTAAAATTGGTTGTGGCATTGAAGTTGCCTATCGTATAGGTATTACCTAAATTATCTAACTTAACCCCCCAAACAGTTTGCCCATAATTAGATGAATTAGCTCCAAAACGGAAAGCAAAATCTGGACTTTGTGGAGATGTTTGTGCATGTAACCCAATAGACAGAATAATGCAAGAAAGCACGAGCGTCAAAAATTTCATAGCAGTGTGTATTTATTAGAATCGCTATAAAACTCATTAATTACTTACAAGTGCTTGATGGCAAAGCATCGAACCACCTAAAAGACGGTAACGAAACGGGTATTTTAGGTAACGAAATTTTAAAAATTAATGGCTTACCACTATTTTGCAGTGCCTAAGATAGAAACAACCGTATGCAACCTACCCCTATTAAAATTATCATTATTGAAGATGAACAGATTTGGGCTACCCAATTAGAAGTAAGCCTTGAAAGTTTAGGCTTTAGCGTGGCAGCTGTATTTACCACCGCTACAGATACTTTAGCCAATATTGGTACTACCGAATTTGATATGGCCTTGCTAGACATTAATATGGATGGTAAAAATGTAGGTATTACTTTGGGTAAAATGATACACCACACCTACAACAAACCCTTTATTTTTATTACAGGCAGTACCGATATGCACACAGCCAATGAAGCCATAGAAGCCAAGCCTTCGGCCTACTTACTTAAGCCTGTAAACAATACGTCGCTATTTGTGGCCATTAACAATGCGTTACAAAACTTTCAAAACCAAGCAACAAGCACCATTAATACTACCAATGCTACTGATTTCTTTTTTGTAAAGCACGGCAATACTTATAAAAAAATAACTTGGGCAGATGTGGTGGCACTAGAATCGGAAAAAAAATATACCAAGATTTTAGTGCAAAAAAACACCAATACCTATTTGCTCAATAGTACATTGAAGAAAACGCAAGAAGATATTATTCCTAATAATCTTAAGCACAAATTTGTGCAAATAAATAGGGCTGAGCTAGTGAATATAGACTATGTAGACAGCCTAAAAGATAGTATTATTACCACCACACAAAAAACATTTGAAGCTACTGAAGGCTATGTTAAAGACTTGAAAAAAGCCTTACACATTACTAGCTAGTGGCAATTGAATGTAAAAATTGGTCCCCTCGCCTTCTACACTATATACCCATATTTTTCCATGGTGCGCTTCCACTATTTGCTTGCAAATAGATAAACCAAGGCCAAAGCTTTTTTCGCCTGCTGTACCTGTGCGCTTAATACTTGGTAAAGCTGTAAATACCTCATTAATATGTTGTGCAGGAATACCAATACCTGTATCGGCAACTGTAATGGTAGCAAACTGTTCATCATGTTGCAAAGTCACTGAAACAGTTGAACTTGTAGGGCTAAACTTGATGGCATTGGTAATTAAATTCACCATTACACGTTCAAAGTTGTCGTATACCAAAGGCAAAATGATATTACTATCGGTCAGTTGTAGTGTTATTGATTGCTGCTTAGCTTGCGCTTGATGCTGCGTAAGTGTTACTGTATGTTGCAATAGTTGATTAAGATTAACCTCTTGAAAATTAGTAGCTGGCGCCAAAGAATTTGCTTGTAATAATTGGTTGATTAATCCCAATGAACTATTGGCTGTTTTTTCAATTAACTGTAAATACTTTTCTTGCTTCGCATCTTCTAAGCCCGAATCAATCACGGTTTTACTCAATGCGGCTATGCCACTAATGGGGTTGCGTAAGTCGTGTGCTACCACACGTAAAATGCGGTCTTTGTCTTTATTGGCTTGTTCTAGTTCGGCCTTTTGTTCACTTACTTGCTGGTTAAGCAACAAAAGTGCGGCATTGGTTTTTCGTGATTTCTTAAAGTTGACATATACCAAGCCAATAATAATAAAAGAGGCAGCAATTAAACCAATGGTGATGTACAAATACAAAGTGCTTAACTGGTTATTTTTCTTTAGCAAACCAAGGTCTGCCTCTTGCTTTTTTAATTGTAAATCTTTAACGATATTGCTTTCTGCATCTTTCTTCTCTAAAGCATTCAGAGAGTCGTTCATTGCTACATACCGTTTGAAATATGGATAGGCTTTTTGTGGTGCATTAGCCACTTCATAATACTTAGCCATCTGCCTGTGATAGTTCAGTTCAGGCTGAATACTAGGCATGGTATCTAGCGCTTTGCGCAAATCCTGTAGCTCTATAAACATACTGTCGTACCTTTTCTTATCTGCATACATATCTATCAACCGCATTTGTACTAATTGTGCATCTCTTTGTTCGCAGCAGCCCTTAGTATTAATATCAATGCTTTGTTTACTAAGCAAAATAGCAGAATCTATAAGCCCTTTTTTGTGCAGAAGCTGCGCCATATTACCAAATACTACCCCTTTAGATTTGTTTGCTGAAGCCAAGCTACCCGCTCCAGTTTCCCTTGCACTAATATGATACTTATGTTTTTCCAATACATTAAGTGCATACCCATAATACACTAAGGCAGAATCTGTTTGCCCTAATTTAGCAAAACATAAAGCCACGTTATTAATATTACGTGCAGTAACATAATAGTCTGTATAGGGCTGTATAATCGTTTGCAAGTGCCAAGATTCTTTAAAGCTTTGTAAAGCTTGCTGAAAATTCTTTTGCTGATAAGCTATGTATGCTAATTGATCAGCAATGGCATACTGTGAAGGCAAATTGTTATTCTTTCTACTAAATTGCTGTACTTTAAAAAACAATGCATTTGCTAAATCAGGTTGATGTTTATTAAACAGAATAGCTGACTTGCTTAATAATAAACCACTGTAATATTCAGAAGCAGTTTTTTCTAATGAATGTTTTTCAATAAAACTAATAGCAGAATCGGTATACAATAAAAAACCATCTTCATCACCTTTATTTTGATAAAGTATTTTCTTTTTATCATAGTACTGCAAAGGCGAAAAGAAAGACTTATCTTTTTTTCTATAATACAACGAGTCTATTAAATGAATACTATTGTCAAATTCTCGTTTAGCCATTAAGTCAATAGCAGGATTCAAATAGTTGGCCTCACCAAATAAATGCTGATTAAATGCTTCTTTGCTAATAGTAGTTTGCTTACAGGAAATTAAACAAGATAAAACAAGCAGAAAATAAATGACTCTCATAAAAAATTAAGCAATTATTAGGATTTAGGTAAGCTCAGTACCATTATTAAAGACCATAAAAATAGTAGAGTTTTCATTTCTAAAAAAAATCTGTCTAATTCTTCTCATACACACTAGACATGGTATCTACTCAATAAAAAAAGCCACCTGCAAACAGATGGCTTAAATTTATTTTTATCTATTTTGATAGACTTATCCCTTCAACTTTGCTACAACATCTATATACTGCTGCATGGCAGCATCTTTAGTAGTACCTTTTAATTTTGCCCAAGCTTCATGCTTAAATTTAGCTACAAAGTCAAAAGTGCCACCGCTGTATTCTTCACTGTTATCACCTTCTGTGGCTTGCTTGTATAGCGAATAAAGCATTAATAAAGTATTGTTATCTGGCTTTTCGCTAAGGGTTTTACTTGTTGCTACAGCTTCTGTAAATTGATCTACTAAACTCATAGTAATGGTATTTTTATTGTAATTGTTGTAATTGTTTTTGTGCATCTTCTTTCATGGCAGCATCGTCAAATGTGCGGTTTGGCAACTTTACCATTTTGCTTAACACTTCTATTTGCTTGGCAGGCTTATCGTTGTCTTTATAAGCTTTGTTTAAGTAAAAATAGTTAACCATGTAGTAAGGCTCTAGCGTTTTACATTTTTCCATGTACATAATCGCATTATCTAAACTAGCTTCTGGTAAGCCACCGTAAAACAACTTAACAGCAGCCTTTTTAATGCCCGATAAGTTCACCATTTCGTAATGCCACCTACCTAATACAAAATAAGCTTTACCAAAGTTGGGATTAATGGCAATTGCTTTATCTGCAAATGCTTTGGTATCTTTTACATAAGCCACTATTTTCTTATTTTCTGTTTCTACCTCAGTCATTTTACCACTTGCCATAGCTAGGGCATAGTTTGCTTCGGCACTATTGGCATCTGCTTTTATAGCACGTTGTGCAAATGCTAATGCACTTTCAAAACTTAATCGCTTGTCGTTTTTGTTCTCTTGTCTGCCACCTATGCTGCAACTGAGTTCTGTCGCTTTTACCAATGCTTTTATACTCGCTGCATCATTGGCCAATATTTGTTTGTATTTTTCTAATGCTTCAGGTTCTTTAAAACTGCGCTCTAGGTTTTCAGCTTCTTTAAATAATACGGTATTGTCTTGCGCAAAAAGACCACCACTATAAGCTAATAAAAAGGCTAACAAGATTTGTTTCATACGGGTAATTCTCATTTTTTTAAGGAATAACTAACACCAACACTGCCATTAAAATCAGCAATAGGTGGTTGTAATTTTTTAATTGAAATAAACACTTCTTCGGCTAGCTGAAATTGTGCCAAAATTTGCGCAGCAATATCCATTACCAATGTTTCTAGCAAAGGCGTGGCTATTTGCATTCTATTGTTTAGCAAATTAAATACTTCTACGTAGTTAATAGTTTGTTCTATATCGTTTACCAATTGCGTTGGGCGATAATTCACAGTAATATTTACCTCAAAGTTGTTACCGTTTATTTGCTCATGCTTATACAAGCCATGATAAGCAAATAGGATAACATTATTTAAATGGATGGATAACACGCTTTAATTTGAAATTTGTGATTTGGAATTTGAAAGCTAGAATATCTAGTAACTAGCAACTTGTAATCAAAAGCTCTAATACTTTCTCACTCTGCCTGCACCTCTAAACCTTGGTTGCCAATATTTATCGTTAAGGTCGGTAATGGTAACGCCGCCACTAGTACTTGCTTGTAAAAATTTATTATTAGCTATGTACACACCTACATGTGATATAGCACGACCACTTGTATGAAAAAATACCAAATCGCCTTCTTTCAGGTCTTCTAAAGCAATATGTTCACTTTGGTCGTACTGTTCTTGTGCGGTGCGAGGCAGTGTAATACCATACACTTCACGCATAATAACACTTGTAAAAGCTGAGCAATCGATACAATTTTTGGTACTTCCGCCCATACAATATTTAGTGCCCCACCATTCGTCTATTTTTCTTAAAAGCTCTAAGTTATTTACGGTTTCTACCGCAGCATCCATAATAATTGCGTATTTTAACTGTAACCAATCGGCTTTTTCTATATTGCTAGATGTGGCTTTGAGTTTACTTTCTGTATATACAACAGGGCTATTGCTGAGGCCACTTGTTTTGTGTTGCGAGGTAATCATTTGCCCCGGACGCACTTCAATATTGTCTAAAAACGTGATTTTGTGTGGGGGATTTTTTTTTACCACAGGCTTGCTTGTTGATGCGTCTTTACTATTCATTTTACGTAACGAGCTACAACTACTTAATGCCACAACGCCTGAAATAATAACGAGCAAGTATTTTACATCTACTGTCATGCGGCAATGTAAAACGCATTATCACATACACCAAACTTCTTTGGAAATATTTTTATGTCTAAACGTGGATTTGGGTGAATTTTATTGATTTCTAATATATTTACGTAGAATTTTACTTAATACAACTAGTATTATTATGAATTTTGATGCTATATTTTTCTTAAGTTTTGGTGTATTTACAGTAGTAATGGGCATCTTGAACCAAGGAAATGCTATTTGGATGTCTTTTAGATATGATGGGTTAAAGAATTTACTTGGTGATAACTACGCAAGAGTTATCAATATCTCGATGGGGATTTTTTGTATTTTAATAGGTATAGGTTTGTACAATAAATAATTCATCGTCTTACTACTCGCTTTGGTAAAAGCTGAATATTTTACAGAGCTTACAAGTGTGTGACACAACAGACGCCAAATAGTAGTACTACTGCTGGCAACCAAAAGAAAAAAAGAACGGTACGTAAGCGTATTTTAATACTTTAGCAACATGAAAATAGCCATTATTAATGGACCTAACCTGAACTTGCTTGGCACTAGAGAACCAAGTGTGTATGGCTCGCAAACTTTTGAAGCCTTTTTTGTTGAACTGCAACAGCGCTTTGCTGACATAGATTTTACGTATTATCAAAGCAATGTTGAAGGCGAACTGATAAATGAACTGCAAAGGGTTGGCTTTAGTTACGATGGTATTATCATGAATCCAGGCGGATATACCCATACATCGGTAGCTATAGGCGATTGTATTGCTGCCATTACAACACCAGTAATTGAGGTACATATAAGTAATGTACATGCAAGAGAGGATTTTAGGAAAATATCACATGTATCAGCAAAAAGTAAGGGCTCTATTATTGGTTTGGGCTTAAAAGGCTATGAGTTGGCTGTGCATTGGTTTAACCGCTGATTAATCATGAGTTTGATGATATACTATGATTGATTTACTCACAATACGTGTATCATCATCTCTTTTAATCGACAATGTGGCAAAAAACATTGGTTTTAAAATGCATTAGAATTAATACTGTCTGAAATACTTTTTTACAATAAATGTAGATAAGTAAAGCATCAACATTGCACCGATTAAAGATCCTAATTTTTCAAATGGTTTATTTGTTTGCGATAAAGCAATTGAGGTAGCCTTGAAAATAAGACCTACCAACAAAAAGAATATACCAAATCGAAGTAGTCTTACCATAAAATCACTTTGAACTAATACTTGCAGAATTAACAATTAAACAAGTTCTTCCGCCCATTTATCTCTTTCGTCTGGGCTAAATTTCCAAGGCGCAAAATTGTTTTCGATATTGCTAAATGTGCCGTTCCATTCTTGCGGTGCATTACTTTCTTCCATAATTAAACTGCGGCGCAATTCTACAATAATGTCTAATGGTGAAATACTTACAGGACAAGCTTCTACACATGCATTGCAAGTAGTACAAGCACGTAATTCTTCTACAGAAATATAATCGTGTAATAAGGTTTTACCATCAGCCACAAAAGACTTATTAGCATTGATATTTTTGCCCACCTCTTCTAGCCTATCTCTCGTTTTCATCATAATGGCACGAGGGCTTAGTAATTTGCCCGTCATGTTTGCAGGACATTCTGCACTACAACGGCCACATTCTGTACAGCTATAAGCGTCCATCAAGCTTTTCCAACTTAGTTCAAATACATCTTTAGCACCAAAATGCGCTGGCGGCTCTGCACCAACAGGTGCTAGTTCTGGTTGCATGGCATACAATACCTCGTTTTGTACACTTTGCATATTGTGCATTTTACCTTGCGGCAAAAGCTTAGCATAATAGGCATTAGGAAAAGCCAATACAATATGTAAATGCTTAGAATAAGGCAAGTAGTTTAAGAAGGCAAAAATGCCAGCAATATGTAACCACCAACAGGTACGTTCAATACCTACCAAAGTGCCATCGCTAAAGCCACTGAAAATTGGTTGCAATAATGATGAGAAGAAAAATTGACCTGTAGCATGTTCAGCATAATGACCATAACCCCTTGATTGCAACAAGCCATCGCAAGCATTCATGGTAAGGAATAAACTCATTAACACAATTTCTGTAATTAAGATATAATTAGCATCGCTACGTGGCCAGCCGTTTAAATCTTTACTGATAAAACGTTTGAGTTTAATAACATTTCTACGACATAAAAACACCACACAAACCAATGTAACACCAACCGCTAAAAACTCAAAGAAATTGATTAACAAACCATATAAGCCACCAAGTACTGGCGCAAATAAACGATGCGTTCCTAAAATACCATCTAGCACTATTTCTAAAACTTCCGCATTGATGATGATAAACCCTGCATAGATTATCAGATGCATTACCGCAACAAGCGGATTTTTAAACATCTTTTTTTGCCCTAAGGCGAGCAATACCACATTTTTCCAACGTAAGTTTTTGCTGTCGCTAAAGTCTTCATCCTTACCTAAAAAAATATTTCTACGTAATTCGCCAGCTTTTTTTGAGAAAAAATAGATAGAAACTGCAGCAAGCGCTATAAAAGCAATTTGTTGAATAATATGCATACCCAAAAGTTATGCGGCTAAGTTAGTTGTTTGCAGAATAAGTTGAATTATCTAGTACACTTAAGCTGAATTTTACTTGTATTTACTAAAACAAAAAATCCCTGCCACATAATGGTTGCAGGGATTTTAAAGTATCTATTCAGAATCAATTACTCAACACTTGTAATCTTAATCATGTTAGTAGGTAAATGTAAATGTACTGGTGTACTACCTGTATTCACAACTATATCACCAGATGATATATAACCCTTTTCTTTTAAAATGGCTATCTGATCGTTGATGATGTCATCTACACTACGCTCTTGATCGTAGTAGAATGCCTGAACACCCCAACTTAAGCTCAATTGGTTTACTAAGCTTTTTTCTTTGGTAAAAATAAACAAAGGTGCTGCAGGGCGGTAGCTACTTAAGAAGAAAGCAGTGTAACCACTTTGTGTCATACCAATTAATGCGTTTGCTTTAACATCAGCAGCCAACTTACAAGCATTGTAACAAATAGCATCGCTATGGAAAGATGGTGAATGCGGTTGAGGTTTTAAATCATCTTCACGGTTATAACGATATTCTTTGTTTTCAACTTCTGAGATAATTTTACGCATGGTTTGTACCACTAAAGCAGGATGCTGACCAGCAGCAGTTTCACCACTTAGCATTACCGCATCGGCACCTTCAAGTACTGCATTAGCAACGTCGGTAATTTCACTTCTGTTTGGCTTTACACGATCAATCATGCTTTCCATCATTTGCGTAGCCACAATTACTGGCTTACCACGGTGAATACATTTACGTATCAACTCTTTTTGAATTAATGGAATTCTTTCAACTGCTAATTCAACACCCAAGTCGCCACGAGCCACCATGATACCATCACTTTCCAAGATGATGTCACGTATATTTAATAACGCTTCTGGTTTTTCTATTTTAGCAATGATTTTTGTTTTGCTTTTCTTCTCGTCTAGTTTGCTACGCAAAATCACTAAGTCTTTTACACTTCTTACAAAACTTAAAGCAACCCAATCACATTTTTGTTCAATAATAAACTCTAGGTCAACAAGGTCTTTATCAGTTAATGCTGGTAATGAAATTTTTGTATCAGGTAAGTTTAAACCTTTTTTAGATGATAAAACACCACCTAAAGTTACCTGTACTTTTACGTCATTTTCTTTAGTAATATCTACAACTTTCACTTCAATTTTACCATCATCTATCATAATGATATTACCCAACTTTACATCACCTGCAAGATTTGGATAAGACACATAAATTTTCTCTTTTGTACCTACGCATTTTTCGTTGGTAAAAGTTAAAATATCACCAACAGCTAGTGGTAATGCATTGTTCTCAATTTCACCTACACGCAGTTTAGGGCCTTGTAAATCTGCTAAAATAGAGATATTATAACCAAGCGTATCGTTAATGGTACGAATATGTGTAATAATTTGTGCTTTATCTTCATGAGAACCATGAGAAAAGTTCAATCGAAAAATATTTACACCAGCTCTAACTAGTTCTAATAATTGGTCATAAGAATCGCATGCTGGACCTACCGTTGCTACGATTTTAGTTTTGTGCAAAGTATGCTTTTCTGTAGATGCAGGCGTAGAAACAATCGCTTTGTCAGTTTTTTTACTCATAAAATTAATTTTGAAATGCTTTATAAAACTACTTAAAATATTAATAATGCGAAGGGCCAACTAATACTTAGCTGGCTAATATTTTAACAATTTTCATCCATTCTTGACCAATAGTTTGCTTTTGTTTAACAGCGTGGTCAAGTGGTGTATAATGTATTTTATTATTTATAACACCTACCATTACGTTATTTCTACCAATAAGCAGGCTTTCAACCGCATAATAACCCATGTGGCTAGCTATTAATCTATCTTCACAACTAGGCGAACCACCACGTTGAATATGACCTAAAATACAAACACGCACATCGGCCTTTGGTACACGCTCTTTTACAATTTTTGCAAGTTCATTTGCGTCGCCAAATTGTCCGCCTTCGGCTACAACAATTAGGTTTACCAGTTTCTTACGTTTTTCTTTTTCCGTAAGATTAGCAATTAATTCCTCAATGTCAGTTTTAGTCTCAGGAATTACGATATTTTCTGCACCAGTAGCAATACCGCTATGTAAAGCAATATAACCAGCATCACGGCCCATTACCTCTACAATAAACAAACGGTCATGCGCATCCATTGTGTCACGAATTTTATCAATCGCTTCAACTGCTGTATTTACAGCCGTATCAAAACCAATTGTTACATCGCTACCTGCTATATCTTTATCGATAGTACCTGGCAAGCCAATACAAGGGATATCGTATTCATTACTAAATGTTTGTGCACCTTTAAAGCTACCATCACCACCAATAATTACCAAGCCATCAATACCGAAACGCTTTAAATTTTTGTACGCAATTGCTCTGCCCTCTGGTGTTCTAAATTCAGCGCTACGTGCTGTTTTTAAAATAGTACCGCCACGTTGTATAATGTTGGCAACACTTTTACTATCCATCGGAAAAATATCGTTATCAATCATGCCGCTATAGCCACGTCTAATACCAAATACATCTAAACCATGATAAATACCTGTTCTTACTACTGCTCTAATAGCAGCGTTCATTCCAGGCGAGTCGCCACCTGAAGTTAAAACGCCAATTCTTGTTACTTTGTGCTTGCTCATCTCTGATTAAAATAGGGGAAAAATTATCAATGTTTAAAACACCAAGTCACAAAAGTACGGATTTGCAATTTAATCGCAAACGTGTACGGATGTTATAATGATAAAGTAATCTTGTAAAATGAAAATATTAATAACAGGAAGTAATGGTTTTATTGGGCAGCATTTATGCATAAACCTTACTAGCAAAGGGTTTGACGTAATTGCTACAAGTAGAAGTAGTAACAAAATTGAGCATCAAGAGAATATACAATTTCAAGCGGTTGATGTGACTAAAAAGAGTGAAATTGAAAGTGCCATTCAACAATATAAACCCGATGTAATTGTACATAATGCAGCGATGAGTAAGCCAGATGAGTGTCACAATAATAATGAAGCTTGCATCTTACAAAATGTAACAGCAACAGAATATCTTGTTGAAGCAGCTGAAAAAACAAATAGCTATTTTATTTATATTTCTACAGATTTTGTGTTTGGTGAAAATGGCCCTCACAGTGAAGATGCAGAAAAAGCGCCACTAAATTTTTATGGTAAAAGCAAATTAATGGCAGAAGAAATAGTTATAAATAGTAGCTTAAAATATGCCATCATGCGGCCAGTTTTTATTTATGGCAAACAATTGATCAATATGAAAGGAACTTTTTTACATTGGGTAAAAAATAGTTTAACAAATGGACAAAAAATAAGCGTAGTAAATGATCAACAACGTACACCAACTTTTGTAAATGACATTTGCAATGGTCTAACTACGATGATAGAAAAACAAGTAGTTGGTGATTTTCATTTGGCTGGCAGAGATATTTTAACCCCTTACCAAATGGCTGTAGCACTTGCAAACACGCTACAACTGGATGCATCGTTAATTACACCTGTTACTTCTGAAACCTTTGTAGAACCTGTGAAAAGAGCAAAAAAATCAGGATTGAAAATAGATAAGGCTATCAGAGAATTGAATTATCAACCAGTAAGTTTTGAAGAAGGTATTAGACTGAGTTTCTTGTAGTATTAACGACGTTTTAAAATAGCAACAGTCAACCTACTAACGCATATTAGATGTTCTTTTTCATCGTGAATTTTAATATCCCAAACATGTGTACTACCACCAAGATGTAATGGTGTAGCGGTAGCAGTTACAATACCTTCTTTAACACCACGCAAGTGATTGGCATTAATTTCTAAGCCCACACACATCATGGTTTCGTGATTAATTACCAACGCAGATGCAACGCTACCAAGTGTTTCTGCCAAAGCAACACTTGCGCCACCATGCAATAAGCCATAAGGCTGATGCGTACGTTTATCGACAGGCATTGTTGCTTTAAGATAATTTGACCCAATTTCAGAAAATTGCATACTTAGATGTTCACCTAAAGTATTTTTACCCAAGTGTGCAATATCTGCGAGTGTTACAGCCTGATTATGCCAAATACTTTTGCCCAAGAAAACTAGTTTAGTGCTTTAAAAAATTGATGACAGCTTGTGGTAAAAAAGGCGATGCATCACCACCATTCTTGATAATATCTCTTACAATTGTAGAAGCTACAGAGGTATATTTTGGCTCACCAGTTAAAAACACCGTTTCTATATTGCTATCCATTGTTCTATTGGCATCTGCAATTGATTTTTCGTATTCAAAATCACTTACAAAACGAATACCTCTCAATATAAATTTAGCTCCAATTTTCTTACAATAATCAATTGTTAAACCTTCGTATGCCACACTTTCTACTCGCTTGTCATCTTTGTATATTTCATTAAACCAAGCCATTCTTTGTTCTGCCGAAAACATAGGATTTTTGGCAGCATTAGTACCCACACCTACCACAATTTTATCAAATAATGGTAAGGCTCTGTTAATAATGTCAATATGGCCAAGTGTAACAGGATCGAACGTACCAGGGAACAAGCAAATTCTCATGATTTATAATTTGTGATTGCTGATTTGAGATTCTCTAAACGGATGAAACAAGCTATCATCAATTATAAATCAAAAATCAAAAATTGGTTTAGTTACCATTATTAGACAACAAATACAATACAGACATTCTCACAGCCACACCATTTTCTACCTGATTTAGAATAATTGAGTTGTTACCATCGGCCACATCACTATCTAATTCCACGCCTCTATTAATTGGCCCAGGGTGCATGATGGTAATTTGCTTACCTAAACTATCTAACAATTTTTGACTAACACCATAAGCCAAATTATACTCACGTAGAGATGAAAATAATGGCTGATTTTGACGCTCCAATTGAATACGTAATACATTGGCAACGTCGCACCATTGAAGCGCATTTTTTACGTTGTATTCAACACGTACGTTTAGTGCTTCACTGATGTATTTAGGTATCAAAGTTGGTGGGCCAGCCACTACAATTTCAGCACCCATTTTTTTCAGTAAATAAATATTACTCAATGCTACCCTACTGTGCATAATATCACCAATAATGGCTACTTTTAGTCCTTGCAAACTGCCAAATTTTTCTTGCATAGAAAAGGCATCCAGTAAGGCTTGTGTAGGATGCTCATTAATGCCATCACCAGCATTTACAATAGCTGCGGGTATATGTTTTGCCAAAAAATGCGGCGCACCACTAGCACTATGGCGCATTACCACCATATCTACCTTCATGCTCAAAATATTGTTTACAGTATCTAAGAGCGTTTCGCCTTTGGCAGCAGAAGAACTACTTGCTGCAAAGTTTAAAGTATCTGCACTTAAACGTTTTTCCGCCAATTCGAAACTCATACGTGTACGTGTAGAGTTTTCGTAGAATAAGTTTACAATCGTTACATCACGAAGAGATGGTACTTTTTTTACGGGCCTTTGTAAAACGTCTTTAAAATTAGAAGCAGTAGAAAGAATGATTTCTATATCCTCTTTAGTGAGGTTTTTAATACCTAAAAGGTGCTTGGTAGAAAGTTTCATTAAAAAGCGAAATTAGTGTAAAAAAAGATAGTTACAAGTTGCAGATTACTAGTTTCTGTTTGTTCGTGTCAAGTCACCAGCAACTGGCAACTAGAAACCAGATTCTAACCCATCAACTGCACACCTTCTTCAAAGTTTACCAGTACTTTTTGGTTGGCGAAGGTATCTATGGAGCGACCTACATAATCTGGTTGAATGGGATATTCACGACTAAAACGTCTATCGATCAACACACATAATTCTACCTTACTTGGCCTACCAAAATCTAGCAAGGCATCCATCGCTGCACGAATAGTTCTGCCCGTCCACAAAACATCATCTATCAGCACTACATTTTTACCTTCAATACTAAAATTTATGTCTGTTTTGTTGGCTTTGTGAATTTGCATGCGCACATCGTCTCTATAAAAAGTAATATCTAACTTGCCATAGTTAATTTTATCATTAGCTATTAATCCTTTCATTTCATCTACAATTCTGTCACTCACATAAATACCTCTCGGCTGCAAACCAATCAGCACTGTATTATCTAATTGCATATGATTTTCAAATACTTGCTGCGCCAATCTTTTTACTGTTAGTGCTACTTGTTGCTGCGTTAATATTGTTTTCATTTAAACACAAGAAAGTTTCGGTAAAAATATGCGTTTCATGTATTTACCAATAGCAATAATTGTCTCGAAAACTAATTACGTTTAAACTTTGGCAATAATTGAGAGGCATTTGTAAAAAAGTGGAGAAATTGTTTGTACAGGATGCATCTTTTTTTCAACATTTATGTTTCTTTATTACGCAAAATGCATGAATTCGGTCGTACAATCGTACCTTTGCCAACTTTATAAAATATTGGGTAAATAGATTTGTGAATTATTTTGCAACATTGCCATAACAAAAGGCATCTATTTATCGTTACTTTAAGTATAATTTACATAGACTATGAGGCAGCTCAAAATTGCAACCCAGATTACCAACAGAGATTCACAGGCCGTAGAAAAGTATCTGCAGGAAATTTCTAAAATTCCGATGATCACTCCCGAAGAGGAAACGACGCTGGCTCAGAAAATCAAAATGGGTAATCAGAGAGCTCTCGACAAATTAGTGCAGGCCAATCTGCGTTTCGTGGTATCTGTTGCCAAACAATATCAACACCAAGGCCTTTCTTTAAGTGATTTAATTAATGAGGGTAATTTAGGTTTAATTAAAGCGGCACAACGTTTTGATGAAACCAAAGGTTTTAAATTTATCTCTTATGCCGTTTGGTGGATTCGTCAATCTATTTTACAAGCTTTAGCTGAACAAGGTAGATTAGTGCGTTTACCGCAAAACAAAATTGGTACTTACAACAAGGCTAATAAAGCGTATATGGCTTTTGAACAAGAGCACGAACGTGAGCCAAGTACTGAAGAATTGAGTGATATTTTGGAAATGAGTGAAACAGAGATTAACAACATTTTTCAAAGTAACACGCGTCATACTTCTTTAGATGCGCCTGTACACGAAGCAGAAGACGTAGCAATGGGTGATTTATTAGAAGGTAGCGACGATACTGACGACGATGTAATGAAAGACTCATTACGTGAAGAAATTCGCCGTGTACTGAAAAGCCTCAGCCCAAGAGAAGCCGAAATTGTGAATGCTTATTTTGGCTTAGACGGTGAAAATGGTGTAACCATTGAACAGATTGGTGTGAAATACGATTTAACAAAAGAACGTATTCGTCAAATTAAAGAACGTGCTATTAAACGTTTGCAAAAAGCACGTTATAGCAATGCTTTAAAAGCTTATTTAGGTTAATTTTAAACGCTGATTAATAATGATCGTGAATGATATTCCATGATTTTTGACCACATGCAGATATTAAAAAAGCCCCAAGTTTTGGGGCTTTTTTAATATCATAACTTTTCTATAAATAGCGTTCGATTAAAATTTTCTTGTGATGCTCATTATGACCAAATAAAATATAAGCTAAAGCATTTACAGTAACTCGATTGTTACTCGCTTTACCTTCTTGTTGTAAACCTTCTGCAGTTAATGAGTTTAAAAACAAATCCGTCGATTGTCTTAGCAAACTAAATTCAAGTTTTAAATCTGCCAAACTTCTATGGCTTGCTGGTGCTGCTTCTGCATAACTATTCTCATCAAAGCCAGATAAAGCAACCGTATCTTTTCTTGCAAAAGTTAAAGCTCTAAAAGCAAAAATGCGTTCAGTATCAATCATATGTTGCAATAATTGCTTAACCGTCCATTTGCCTTCAGCATATGCAAAGTCAGCTTTTGTATCTGGTATCGTATTCAAGAATTTTAAAAATTCTGCCGAATGATTGGCAATCAATTCTTCAATTGAATTACCCTGCGCAGCATTTACATAACCTTGCGCATAATCGCTAAAATCACCAATTTGAGGACGAGCCATCAGTTAACTATTTTATTTTTAAAAGAAGATTTTGGCAAAGTATCATCTAATTTTTTCACTGCTTGTGTACTTAATTTACCGGCCACTTCTACGGCACCATAAGCATTTAACAACCCACCAGTTTTACAAAGACTGCTTAATGGCACTTCTTCTTTTACCCCCTCTTTGTTAGGCTTTAAAGTAGTAACACCTGTACCCAAACCAGTTGCACTTGTAGCTATTGCTTGCTTAACTTGCTCAGCAGTTAATTTAGGAAAATAAGAACGTATTAAACCTGCTAAGCCAGCGACAACCGGGCTTGCCATACTTGTACCATCTTCAAAACCGTAGCTATTACCACCAGGTAATGTGCTATAAATTTGGCTACCAGGTGCAAATACATCTACACCATTTTTGCCATAATTACTAAAGTATGAGGTATAACTATTGGCAAATGATGGATCGCTGCTAGCACCTACTGTAATAACATTTTTGGCAACCGTACCATCTAAAAATGTTGTTGAAGGAAAATTATTGTTGCTATCAATATTTTTAGAGTCATTACCTGCAGCGTGTACAATTAATACATCCTTAGCAGCAGCATATTTTACAGCCTCATCTACCCATTTTTTATCTGGTGAAAAGCTTTTGCCAAAGCTCATGTTAATCACTTTTGCGCCATTATCTACTGCATAACGAATAGCCAATGCAATATCTTTATCATATTCATCGCCATCTGGTACGGCTCTAATCATCATAATTTTCACATTATCAGCTATCCCATCCATACCTACACCATTACCACGACTTGCGCCAATAATACCGCTAACATGCGTACCATGCATACTGCTTGCGCCCATTACATCTTTGTTACCGTAAAATTTGTCGTTAATGTCGGCTGGATTATCTTTTATGATTTCAGCACGAACATCAGATGGTACTTTATCTTTTGCAGACATTTCATCTTCCATCCTACCTACTTCCTCATTAATCATTTGTAAAACAATGGTATTCTTAGCTTCACTACCTAAACCTATCATTTTCATTAAGTTCAAAAACTTAGTTTTTGCAACTTTGGCTTCACTTGTATGCAATGATAATTTTTCAAGTTCCTCAGCAGTATATTCTTGCTTTTGCGTCTCTTTTCTAATTACAGAATCCATAGCAATTAAGCTACTACGCACTCTTTGCATCATAGGCAACTGTGCTACATTTTCCTGTGAAGGCTCTATTTCTGCAGCAGCTTGTAACCAAGTTTTGTAACGATACTTTTCATCCGCTGACAATTTACTTTCATCAATAGCTTTACCTTGATACAAATCTTTATAAGTATGATAAACTCTGGCTTTTTCCGATGAAGCCTTCTCTACGTTTCTACCATCTTTCCCGCCCAAAAAATTCCAACCGTAGTAATCATCTACATAACCATTACCATCGTCATCAATACCATTGTTAGGAATTTCTTTTAGGTTATGCCAAAGCACAGATTTCAAATCTTCGTGTGTGGTATCAACACCTGAATCTATCACCGCAACAATTATTGGTGTGCTTTTTTTGTTTTTAAGTAATTGATATGCTCTATTCAAACTGATACCAGCAACCCCATCTGTTGCTTTATCCTTTAAATACCAAGTCTTCAGCGAGTCCTTATTCACCTGACGTAAACTACTTTGCGCAGATGCAAATGATAACCCAAAACCAACTGTAATTAATAATAAGTACCTCATGTTTTATAGTTGTATCTGCAAATATGCTGAAAAGGCTGTTTGTAAATTTTACGTTACCTTTTTTTAATAAAAATTTGGGATTAGCGGTATTATGCCGTCAATCCTACATTAATCTCAATATCCAAATTATTCAATAAAAACTCTGCCATGTCTTCATTCATGGTAAAGCCTTTATCGGTGGTGTACATACTGATTTTAATATTATCTCTAGGCTCAATGACATTAAATTTCAGTGACGTTTTACCAGGATTATTTTTCACATTGCTACTAATGAATTCAACAAATTCACCTGAAATAGCCGCTGGATGCAAATTGATTTCAATGCTTTTAGTCAAGTTTTGTTTGGCTGTTTCTAGTAATGTAATACTGCCTACCTTAAACTCAAAAGAATCAGCTTTCCATGATGCTTTAAAAAAACCATTTACCAATACATTTTTACCTTTATCTAGGTAATGCTGAAACTTCATATAATCATCGCTCCAAAGTGCAATTTCAGTTTTACCACTAAAATCTTCTATGGTTAAAATACCAAAGTTTCTACCAGTTTTAGTGGTTCTATGTTGCGCATCAATCACCAATCCTGCAATTCTAAAAGGCTTGCCAACATTGCTTTGCATGAGTGTATTACTTTCTTTTACTTCGTTAAAATCACTCAACTGCATAATGCCGTAATACTTCATCTCAAACTTAAAATGGTCAAGCGGATGACCACTCATAAACATGCCTGTTACATCTTTCTCATAGCCCAATTTTTCCATCAAACTCCATTCTTCACATGGGGCAATTTTTGGTGTAGGTATGTTCATTTCTGATGGTAAATCGCCAAACAATGTATTGGTAGTACCTGTAGCTAAATTTTGTGTTACTTGACCATAACCTATAATCTTTTCTAAGCCACTCATTTTCTCCCCATCGGAAATATTAAAGTACTGCGCCCTGTGCAATTGAGGAAAACAATCAAACGCACCACTGTATGCAAAACTTTCCAGCGATTTTTTATTAACGCTTCTTGAAACTGAACGTTTGATAAAGTCAAAAATATCTGCGTAAGGCCCATTTTGTTTGCGCTCGCTAATGACACTATCTACGGCTACATCACCTGCACCTTTTAAGCCACCTAAACCAAACCTAATTTCGCCACGGCTATTTACAGCAAAGCCTTTCAACGATTCGTTTACATCAGGACCAAGTACTCTTATACCCATACGTTTACATTCTTCCATAAAGAAGGTAATCTTATCAATACTACCTGCATGGTTTAGCACCGCAGCCATGTATTCACTTGGGTAATGTGCTTTTAAATAAGCTGTTTGATACGCCACAAACGCATAGCAAGTTGAGTGCGATTTGTTGAACGCATACTGTGCAAATGCCTCCCAGTCTGTCCATATTTTGTTCAACTTATCTTCAGGATGTCCTTTGGCCATAGCGCCTTCTACAAACTGCGCTTTCATTTTATTCAGTACCGCAATTTGCTTTTTACCCATTGCTTTACGCAACACGTCGGCATCACCTTTAGAAAAACCCGCTAGCTTTTGCGATAGCAACATCACCTGTTCTTGATACACTGTAATACCATAAGTTTCTTTCAGGTATTCTTCCATATCAGGCAAATCGTAGGTAATTTCTTGCCTACCATGCTTACGCTCAATAAAGTCTGGTATATACGCAATTGGCCCCGGTCGGTACAAGGCGTTCATCGCAATTAAGTCACCAAATTGATCGGGTTTTAATTCACGTAGGTATTTTTGCATACCCACACTTTCAAACTGAAACGTTGCATTGGTTTCACCTTTTTGATACAACTGATAAGTCAATTCATCATCTAATGGCACATCATCTATTACAATGTCCTCACCATGGTTTTGCTTAATTAATTCTAAAGCCGTTTTTAAAATAGATAAGGTTTTCAAGCCCAGAAAGTCCATCTTAATTACACCTGCTTCTTCAATAATATTACCTTGAAACTGTGTAAGCCACAAGTCAGATTCTTTTGAAGTGCCTACAGGAATTAACTCGGTTAAATCTTTAGGCGCAATAATGATACCTGCTGCGTGAATACCTGTATTTCTTACGCTACCTTCTAGCCTTTCTGCTTCTTTTAAAACTTTGGCACGTATATCTGTACCGTTGTAAATTTCTCGTAATTGCCTTACATTTTCTAAGTCTTCAGCTTGCAAACCTTCTTTTTCTTCTAAGCTCTTTTCGCCATCTTTTTTAGTAATTGGCGCTTTTAATACACGGCCTAAATCTGTACCCGGTTTATCAGGCACTAGCTTGGTAAGCATTCTACTTTCTTGTAATGGCAAATCCATTACACGAGCCACATCGGCAATACTACTTTTGGCAGCCATCGTACCATACGTAATAATTTGCGCCACTTGCGATTTACCATATTTCTGCACCACATAATCTATCACACGTTGCCTACCATCATCATCAAAATCCGTATCAATATCCGGCATTGATTTACGATCTGGATTTAAGAAACGCTCAAATAGCAAATTGTACTTGATGGGGTCAATATTGGTAATACCGATGCAATACGCTACCACCGAACCTGCCGCAGAACCACGACCTGGCCCTACAAACACGCCCATGTCTCTACCTGCTTTAATAAAGTCACCCACAATTAAGAAGTAACCAGCAAACCCCATTATCTTAATGGTGTTCAGCTCAAAGTCTATCCTTTCTTGTGCTTCAGGGCTTATGTCTATATAACGTTCTTTAGCGCCTTCGTAAGTAATGTGGCGTAAATATTCCCATTGGTTCAGCGTATCATCTGCATGTACTTTAAATTCCTTTGGTATTGGGAAATTTGGCAGGGCAATGTCTCGCTTTAAGTTCAGCACCTCTACTTTATCTACAATCATGTTGGTATTGTCAATACTCTCAGGAATATCGGCAAACAATTGTATCATTTCATCGGGCGACTTGAAATAAAACTGATCATTTGGAAACTTAAAACGCTTGTTTTTTATCTGCGCATCATCGTTTACAATATCATCAAAGCCCGGTGTCGCTTGCTTTTCACCCGTATTAATACATAGCAAAATATCGTGTGCGTTGTAATCATCTTGGTCGGTATAATGGCTATCGTTGGTAGCTATTACAGGCACATTATGCTTCTTGGCAAACTTTAATAGCGTTTGATTAATAATCTCTTGCTCCTTAATATTATGGCGCTGAATTTCTACATAATAATCCTCACCAAACAAATCCAACCACCATTTAAATTCTTTTTCAGCGGCTGCTTCATCTTTATGCAAAATGGTTTGTGGTACATACGCACCTATGCAGCAAGTGGTCGCAATTAACCCTTCGTGATACTTTAAAATTAACTCTTTATCTATACGAGGGTATTTGCTGTACATCCCTTCTATAAACCCAAGCGATGTCAACTTTACCAAGTTTTGATAACCCACTTTGTTTTTAGCCAGCAATACTTGGTGATAACGATGGTCTTTCTCGCCTTTGGTAAACACTTTCGCATGCCTATCTGCCACCACATAAAACTCACAGCCTACTATGGGCTTAATGGTAGGTTCAAGAATATCTTTACCATTCGCATCTTTACCCACTACTTTGGTATTTTTCCAAGCATTGGCCACAAATTCAAACGCACCAAACATATTACCGTGGTCGGTAATAGCCAGCGCAGGCATATTAAACTTACCTGCTTTTTTAAACAAATCACCAATATTAGCCGCACCATCCAGCAGCGAATATTGCGTATGAACATGTAGATGAGAAAACTGCATTTTTATTACACGAATTATTTGAATTACACTAATTACACGAATGAAAACCAATTACACGAATTGATGACTTTTGACATTCGGAACAAACAAATATCGTTCTTAAACATGGAAGCGATGGCGAGCAATTTTCCACATTTGGTTAGATTTTTTATGTAACCAGCTACAGTTTTTCAATGATGCCTCGTTGGTCGCACACTGCATCGGTTAGATACTTTTTGGAGCTTTTATTCACATTTGAAAAATAATTCATACTTGTTATTTAATCCTTCATCATTTCTATCTAATTTCATACGCATGAAAACATATCGTTGGGGTATTTTAGGTGCTGGTAGAATTGCAGATAAATTTTGCGCAGCACTCAATTTTATTGATGGTTCACAAGTTTTTGCGATTGCTTCTCGTGATGCTTATAATGCACAAGCTTTTGCAGCCAAGCATAACGCTACTAAGTTTTATACCAGTTATGTTGATTTAGCTACAGACCCAGACGTTGACATTATCTACATTGCCACACCACATGCCTTTCATTACGAGCATACGATGCTTTGCTTGCAACATCAAAAGCATGTACTATGCGAAAAGCCAATGTCGCTCAATAGTAAGTTGAGTAGCGAAATGATAGATTTTGCCACTAAGCAAAACCTATTTTTAATGGAAGGTTTGTGGACGCGTTTTATGCCATTTACCGAAAAAATACTAAGCCTTATTGCAGAGGATACCATTGGCTCAATAAAACATATTCAAGCAAATTTTGGTTTTGCAGCCCCATTTGATATTAATGGTAGACTATTTAACAAAGCACTTGGTGGCGGTTCTGTTTTAGATGTAGGTATCTACCCTATTTTTCTAGCTACATTATTACTAGGTACGCCATCTGCTATTCATGCGGTTATAAATAAGGCAGCAACCGATGTAGATGAATCTGCTGATATGCAGCTACAATATACCAATAGCACAACAGCTCATTTATTGAGCAGCATTGGCTTTAATACCCCCATTACTGCTACTATATTGGGTACAAAAGGTCGTATTGAGGTTCAAAATCCATTTTTTAAAGCCACTGATTTGTCACTAATCTTAAATGACGGTACAAATGAAAGTTTTTCTTTCCCCCACCTATGCAATGGCTTTGAATACGAAATTGAACACGTGATGTATTGCCTTGAAAATGGCTTGCTGCAAAGCCCCAAAATGCCACACAGTTTTACCTTGAAACTCAGTAATATCATGGATGAAGTATTGAGTAATTTGTAATCTAAGCCATGGATAAATAATGTTCGCAATTGAAATTATGTCGTAATTTACACTTACTAAATACATTAATTTTTGCAACAACAGTTTTATAAACCGCATCCAATTTTACAAGATTTTGTAAAAGATGTTATGATTTTTGATGCCGATTTTTCTGAGGTTGAAAGTCCCGTCATTTGTCCTTTTCCTCCAATGCCACAGCAGTGTATTTATTTTTATGTAAATGATGCTATTGCAGGGCAAAAAGTAGGCGAAACAGCTTTTGTCACCAAGCCTTCAAGCATTATTGTGGGACCGCAATTAACTCGAGTAAATCTCAATCTTAATAAAAAGCATTTGATGGTTTGCGTAAGCTTTCATCCAGGTGGTTTGTATCGCTTATTGGGTATACCTATGACAGAGATTTTTGATAATGATTTTGAAACAAGCCTATTACTTGATGGTGAGATTAATCTAATTAACGAGCAACTGAAAGCAGCCATATCGTGGTCACAAATGAATGAAATTGTGCAAAGCTTTCTACTTACAAAAATTTCAAAATTAAAAGTATCCTTACCTTTTGATGAAGCCATGAAATTGTTACAACAAAGCAATGGCCAAATGTCTATAGATGCTGTTGCGTCTTTGGCTTGCTTAAGTGTAAGGCAGTTTGAACGGAAATGCAAAGAGCGTATTGGTTTACCACCCAAATTATTTGCTAGACTAATTCGTTTTTCTAAAGCTTATCGCCTTAAAGAAAGTGCCCCCAATAGTAATTGGACAAGTATTGCCTACCATAGTGGCTATTTCGATCAAATGCACATGATACGAGATTTTAAAGAGTTTGCAGGCGTAACGCCTACCATACTTGAAGCTGATATTCATAAAGCACCTGTACAATTACAAATAAATCATCGCCTCTAGCCTTATAAAACTTGTCGCATTTGTACTATGTTCTACTTTTAGGTGCCAATAGCTTTGTGTTATAAAATTATTACTATGCACACAGCTATCAATCGTAGACAACTCATGCAGCAACTAGCATTACTAACCGTTGGTTCTGTTGTATTACCTAATATCAGCTTAGCTCAAAATGCCACAGACAACAGAACTGTTTATATACCAGATGGCGCAGGCAAAAAGGCAAGTGTTAGCACTACTGACATCGTATTTAAATTAGCTAAAAATCAAACAGACATGCATCTTGGTGTTTGGGAAAGCGTTTTACAGCCCGGTACATTAGGTGCGCCACCACACATCCATAACACTTACGATGAAATTTGTCGTGTATTGGAAGGTTCTGTGCACTTTATGGTTGGCGATAAAGTAACCGAAGTAAAAGCTGGTGGCTGGCATTTACGACCTAAAGGTATCGTTCACACATTTTGGAACAGCGGCACAATACCTGCCAAAACAATAGATATGAGCGTACCTGGCGGTCACGAAGATTATATGATGGATTTGTCGGCATTATTCGAAAATCATAAAAGCCCTAAGCCAGAAGATTTTAAAAATCTAGCAGCAAAACATGATATTATCTATCGTTGGGATTTGCTGAAGGGCATCATGGAACAATACAAAGTACATTTATAAATAAAGAAGGCTGTCTAAATAATAGGCAGCCTTCTTTATAAGAAATATTTTATACACCAATCTTACACCAATTCAATCACCATCGCACTTGCACCGCCACCACCATTGCATATAGCAGCACCGCCTATTTTACCGCCCTGTTGTTTTAATACATTGATGAGGGTTACTATAATTCTTGCGCCACTGCAACCTAATGGGTGACCAATACTTACCGCACCACCATGTGCATTTACTTGTTTAGGGTATAGTTTCATTTTCTCACTATTGGCTATGCCTACCACACTAAATGCCTCGTTCAGTTCTACAAAATCTAGGTCTTTCATTTGCAAACCTGCTTTAGCAACTGCTTTTGGTAATGCCAATGCAGGTGTGGTGGTAAACCATTCTGGTGCTTGTTCAGCATCGGCGTAACTGCGTATTATAGCCAATGGTTTAATGCCCATGGCATCGGCTTTTTCTTTACTCATTAGTACCACTGCAGCAGCGCCATCATTCATGGTACTTGCATTAGCGGCGGTAACTGTACCGTCTTTTGTAAACGCTGGTTTAAGGTCGGGTATTTTATCAAATTTTACATTGTACGGCTCTTCATCTTTGGCAAATAAAATAGGTTCATCTTTTTTCTGTGGTATAGGCACAGGCACTATTTCAGCATCAAACCAGCCAGCTTCTATAGCAGCCTGACTGCGTTTGTAACTTTCTATGGCAAAAGCATCTTGCTCTTCACGGCTTATCTCTAGCGTTTTGGCACAAAGCTCTGCAAAGTTGCCCATGGCTTCTTGCTTGTAAACATCTGTCAAGCCATCTTTTGCCAAGCCATCTTCTAGCACCACATTACCATATTTATTGCCCCAGCGCAACTTGGGTGAGTAGTAAGGTACATTACTCATACTTTCCATACCGCCAGCCACTACAATATCTGCATCGCCTAGTAAAATGCTTTGCGCACCACTGGCTATCGCTTTCATGCCGCTAGCGCACACTTTGTTTACCGTGGTACAAATCACACTATCTGGCAAGCCTGCAAACTTGGCCGCCTGCCTTGCCGGTGCCTGACCAAGCCCTGCCTGAATCACACAGCCCATCAGCACTTCTTCAATATCGGTAGGTTGTAAACCCGCTTTTTCTACAGCGCCATTTATAGCAATAGCGCCCAATTGTGTTGCCGAAAAGTCTTTCAAGCTGCCGCCAAAACTACCAATAGGTGTACGCACAGCAGCAACAATATAAACGGTTCTGTTAGTCATAGTAAGCAATGTTTGTAGCGAAGGTAGATTTTTAATATTTCACACAAAGAAACAAAGAAGACAAAGGGGTTAATTGTCATGCTGAGGAACAAAGCATCTAACCGGAACTAAGTAATACTGTTGGTAAAAACAAAACAACATGGACACAAAAAACTGCCACTATTGCAGTGGCAGTTTAGCTATTAAAATAGGTCTGTTTCCGTGCTTGAGGTGTGCTATGTCCGTGCTCTTTCCGTGCTTGGGTATTGTTACAGTATTGTTTGCTTTTCTGTCACATTGCCAGGGGTATCGGTGGCTTCTATGGTTATTTTATCGCCAGCTAAACTTGCATTAACGGCTGTGGTGGTGTACACCCAATCTAGCCCGTCAGCACTTAAAACGGCTGCGCCTTCTTCTACCAATGTACCATCGGCATTAGAAATATTTACTGTTACAGAAGTCACAGCAAAATCATCAGTTGCTAGTATAATGATTTTTTCGCCCACTTTACCTGTATAGCCTGATAAATCTACACTGTCAATGTCTGGTGCTTGTAAAAAATCGGCAACTGCTACGTTAAATGCACTTTCGCCTACTTCTGCGTCAGCTTCATAAGCAGCTTTGGTAACAGGATTGGTAATGGCTGCTTTGCCATAAATAGTAGCTCGCTGAAACTTTTGCTTGTGGGCTACTTGTGCAGGGCTATCTGCCTTGGTTTTTTGTTTAGGTACTTTACCTACATAGGTTTTGCCATTACGTTGCGAGAACACTAAAATGTTGCCTACTTTACCACTTAGGCCGTGGGTGATGATGTTGTCTTTGGACTGTGCCATAGATTTTTGTATTTAAAGGTGAAAAAAAGCTTTATATACGTTCATCGGGGGGTAATGCTAAAATAGGCATTTTATATATGGCAAAATAAAGAACTCGTTGCTGGTTTTATAATATTAAGGAAATTTTAAGGTTTGGTGGGTAGTTAAACACCACGGTCTGCGACCACCCCTCTGCTGAGGGGAATTTGATGTGGTTTTCATTCCCCGCCTATGGCGGGGTGGCCGTAGGACGGGGTAGTTTCTTCTGTAAGGGCGGTAGCTTTGCTAAAGGGGTGTGATGTTTGGTGCAAAAAATGGCGGGTGTCTTCACCCGCCAGTAAGAAATGTGTGTATATTGCAGGTAAAAGTAATTGATAAGAACTTTAATAAACTAGAGTTTGCGGACGTGCCAATGATGGATTTAGCTGTGATTCATTTTGCACAATTAAAAAATTTTATGAGTAATACATCAAAAAATTCAGCAGTTCTCGCTTATATAGCAATGGCTGCTCTCGTTGCCTTTTTAATTATTGATAATGTAAATAAGGCAAAGAAAATTAAAGCGCTAAAAAAAGACATTAGCGATAATGAAGACTTAACAAAAGAGATAAAACAAAAATTGACAGAATTAATTGAAAATAATGCTGACGTAGAGCCAAAAGTTGCAAATGAGTTAGCACAAATTTCTGCGCTTTTGGAAATTAAGCAGGATAATTCAGCAGTTCTCAAACTTGCAAAAATCATTGAGAACTTACTAATAGAACTTTACAAAAATGAGAGTAAGGTTAAAGATATAGCGAGACAAAATAATCGTAAGAATCCAGTTTTTGCAGACTATATTGAGCATGGCAAAAATGAAAAAATAATTTCAACAGAAGATTATCATCAACTAAGTGTTTTGAAGATAATAAGAAATGAGGAAGCGCATAAACTTGATGTTGATAAAAGTAAATCTCGAATTGTATCTTCATTCATTTGTGGTATTGGACTTGTTCTTGCATTGTGCAGAATGTTAAAAAAGAAATCACTTGAAACTAAATCCGAGTAACTGACAGATAAAATCTCATTTACTTCAAGTTGCTTTGTTAACAGCAAATACTTGACAAAGTTTAAGAACAAAAACAGCTTTTATGAAGCACTGCTTTAAGTTTTACTATACAGTAAATGTGTAAACTTTAACTACAATTTTATGGTACTCCTCGAACAGCTAAGACACAATGAGTTAGGAACTTCGCATTTTTATTTAATCAACAAGCCAGACCATAAAGTTTTTTTAACCTATGAGTCACATACTAATAAAGCCTTTTACTACACTTTAAACGACTTAGTAGAACTAGAGGGTTCTAAACTCTTAAGAATAGCAACAGGGAATCAAACTCATTCCGCAATAAGTTTTTGGTTTTTGGCTTTAGAGTCGTATTTGAATTGTCTAATAAAAATTGTTTGCCTTAAAAAAAACATTGAATTTAAAGTTTACAAAAATCAAGACTTAGGAAAGCGGTTAGGTTCTTTGGTAGACTTACTTGAGATTGATAAAAAAGTTTTTAATGAAACAGGTATAATAGGAAGGCTTAATGAATTTTGTTTCTTCAGAAATGAATTATTTCATGATAGACATTTTGCAGAGGAAGTTGAATTCAAGAAGACAAAGTTCTCGGCTATACCTGTTTTAAGCAATCAAATTGATACTTTTCAAGCATTACTAATATACATTGAAATAACATCTTTACTTCGATATAGCATTGCTGGAATTGACTCCATGCCAAATGCTATTATCAAAAATGACTCTTATGCTTTATGGGAAAAACTGGACGTATGCTACGATGGTATTTTAAAGCCTTCATTATTGGCAGGTTTACGAAAGCATAATATTTCTACAGACCTACTACTCAATTTGCCTAACGTTACAAATTTTAAAAGCAGCATACTCAATAAAGGCGAAGTACAATCCCTAATTGCAGCTGAGCAAGAGCACGAATACTTTATACACACTAATGATTTAGTTACACATCATGTACAAGAGACTTATCAAAACTTTGTAAATAAGTATAACCTAACACCTAATACTCTTAAGCTCGCAAAAACGGTAGTTTCAGATTCAAAATTCTAAAAAGCTTTCCCGCCGTTTTGCCTTTGTTGGTGTTACTTTCACCCACAATTCTCTTCCATTTAAATACTCACAAGTATTTTGAAAACATAATTTTTTTCTTGTAAGGTTTAATGAACATTACGCTTAGATGGGGTAGATTGCTTCGTGCCTCGCAAAGACGGGTGCAGAAAACCTACGCTACAATAAAGCCCCACAACGAACAGAACGTACAAGTGTGCGATGCAACGAAGTATCATAATAGTACCAACGCTGGTTACATAAAGGAAATACAAGGGCTACAACTGTATCAACTGGTGTGGTATACCTATGGCTTGTAACTGTTGCTGTAGGCGGCGTGCATGGGTATCGGTGATGAACACTTGCCCATCATCGGCGGTGCAAACCCACTGCAAGAGGTTGTGCATGCGCTGCTCGTCTAGCTTTTCAAAAACATCATCGAGCAACAATATAGGGGTAAAGCCTTTTTGGTTTTTAAGGGTTTGCCATTCGGCTAGTTTTAGGGCAAATAGTAGGCTTTTGCGCTGCCCTTGGCTGGCTTCGTTTTTAAAGCTGCTTTGCCCCATGGTAATGGTGAGGTCGTCTTTATGAATGCCAACGGTGGTGCGCTGCAAAGCCATGTCTTTACGCTGTGCGGCTTGCAATAATTGCAGCAAAGGCGCTTGCTGCAAATCGCTGCTATAGGTGATGGCAACCTCATCTGCCTTACCAGCAATGCGCTGATAAAACTGTAATGCTAGCACTATAAAATCTTGTAAAAACTGGGTACGTTGCTGGTATAGCCACTGCCCTTTTGGGCTGAGTTGTTCGTTAAAAATGGTGAGCAAAGCCTCGTCGATATTGCCTTGTTCGGCGGCTTGTTTTAATAAGCTATTGCGCTGTTGCAATACTTTGGTGTAAGCAATTAGTTGGTGCAAATAATCTGCATCCAACTGCGATAAAATGGTATCGATAAATTTTCTACGCTCTTCGCTACCGCCAATAATCAGTTCTACATCGTCTGGCGCAATCATCACGCAAGGAAAACGGCCAATATGGTCGCTGAATTTTTTGTAAGCATCGTCGTTTACGCTAAACTCTTTTTTATTGTTTTCACGCACAATGCACAGCAAATCTTGTGGCTCGTTGTTAAGCGTAAAATGCCCTTGTAACCGCATACCTGCTAGGCCATGGTGTACGTTTTGTGCATCGGTGCGGCTGAAATAGCTTTTGGTAAAACCGAGGTAGTAAATCGCATCGAGTAGGTTGGTTTTGCCACTACCATTGAGCCCACAAATGCCTACCACTTTGCTGGTAAAAGCAAATTGCTGTTGCACATAATTGCGAAATTGTACTAACGATATGGACTGAACTTGCAGCATTGGGTAGCAAAGTAATGGTATAGTACTGATTTATTGATGAGATGAAAAAAGCTATTGCTTAACAAAATTTCTGATGAGGGCTGCAAATGCAATATCAACCTATTTCAATAGCATTTGCCTCATAGCCGGCGGGCTTCGTTCTTGCAGCGCCACTGCTTTTTATCTTTTGAAAAAATATCCTAGGATTTTTTCAATTCGCCTTTGGCGAACCTGATAAAAAAAGGTGGCTTATGCAAGAACTGGTGAAAGATGCGAGTATTAGCTTGCATGTTATATTTGTTAGCACATCTTTTTAATTATGCAAACAGACAAACCAAAACCTACTGATATAGACAGCTATATTGCTGAGTTTCCTGAAGCGACTCAAGCATTGCTGCAACAAATACGAGCTGCCATACAAACTGCTGCGCCTGACGCTAAAGAAACAATTAACTATGCGATACCGACATTTGTGTATCATGGTAATTTGGTGCATTTTGCTGGGTATAAACAGCATATAGGTTTTTATCCTGGTGCTGCTGGTATAGAAGCTTTTAAAGAAGAAATAAGCCAATACAAATGGGCTAAGGGTTCGGTACAATTTCCTATAGATGAGCCGCAGCCATTGGATTTGGTGACAAGGATTGTGACTTATAGATTGGCGCAAAATATAGCTAAGGCTACTAAGAAGAAGAAAAAGTAAGTTGCTCGCAGATTTCGCGGATTTACGCAGAAAAGATGTTTTAGGAAACACAGAGCAAGGAAGTAAAGAAGATTTGCGCATCTTTACTCTGTTGCTTCTTTGCCCTGTGGTAAGTTTATTTTTAAAAGATATTCTGCTCGCAGATTTCGCAGATACTCGCAGAAAAGATGTTTTATGAAACACAGAGCAAGGAAGCAAAGAAGATTTGCGCATCTTTACGCTGTTGCTTCTTTGCTCTGTGGTAAATTTTTGACACTAACACATTACTACTAAAACATTATATTATGCGTTTGAACAATTTTTTATTGATGACTTTCAGTTTAGTAGCAGTGCATGTATTTGCCCAAAGCCCGACAATTTCTTTACTAGATACAAGTAGAAAAGTAAGCATTAGAGGTTTAAGCGTGGTGAACGATAATGTAGTATGGTGTAGCGGTAGCAATGGTAGTGTAGCTAAAAGTATAGATGGTGGTAAAACCTTTACCTGGCAAACCATTACTGGTTACGAGAAAAAAGATTTTAGAGATATTGAGGCTTTTGATGCCAACACAGCTGTAATTATTGCTGTGGCAGAACCTGCGATTATTTTAAAAACAAAAGATGGTGGCCAAACATGGAAAAAGGTATTTGAAGATACAACAAAAGGGATGTTCTTAGATGCGATGGATTTTAGTAAAAATGGTATGGGCTGGGTAATTGGTGACCCGATTAATGACCAACTATTTAAAGCTTTATCGATAGATTTTGGTGATAATTGGGTGACAATAACTGAGCTTGATGAAACCAATAAGTTGCATAAAGGTGAGGCGTTTTTTGCATCTAGCGGTACGAACATAAAGACTAGTACAGACAAAGTGTACACGAATATTTTTGCGACTGGTGGTATGGCTTCTCGCCTATTTTACAAAAACAAAACTTACCAATTGCCAATTGTACAAGGCAAAGAATCAACTGGTGCTAATTCAATTGACGTGTTTAAAAACAAGGCTGTTGTGGTTGGTGGCGATTTTGCTAATGATAAAGACACGACTAACAACTGCGCATTGATAAACCTAAAAAGTAAAAGCGGCCGAACATTTACCAAGCCACAAATACCACCACATGGTTATAGAAGTTGTGTAGCGTACATCAACGAAAAGACGTTGGTAGCTTGCGGTACAAGTGGTGTAGATATTAGCTACGATGGTGGCAATAACTGGCAATTAATTTCTACCCAAAGCTTTCACGTAGTGCAAAAAGCTAAGAATGGTAACGCCATTTACTTAGCTGGCAGCAGAGGTAAAATTGGTAAGCTGTCATTCTGAAGAACGAAGAATCTGCTTGTCATGCTGACGAAGGAAGCATCTGATTACTAGCATTCGGTTAGATTCTTCCTTCGTCAGAATGTCATAACGCCTCAGCATGACAATTAATCTACCGCAATTTCATCTACAAATAACCAACCGGGCTTACCTGCACCGGGCTTGCCATCTGGTATTTTACCAAAATTGTGGGCAATAATTTTTAAGTATTGTGCTATTTGGCTAGGGAATTTTAGTACTACTTTTTGTTGCGTATCGTCTGATTTAAGTTCAAATTTTTCTACTAGTTTAAAAGTCTTTACCATTATCAGACACAAAGATGTCTGTTAGTGGCGATTTATAAATCCAACTGCCTTCTTGCGACAGCACATCTAATGTTACGGTGCTAAAGCTTTCGGCTTTGCCAAAATCAATGATTGCTTCCATGTTTGTACCATTAAAGCCAAGCCATTCGGCTGAGTTAATGCCTTTATTACTTAAGACATCATTCACCAAACCAAAAGCCCCACCATTACCTGGATACTGCACATTTGGTGCAGTAGTAAGTGTTATTTTTTTACCTGTGGCTTTATTGAAACGTATTATTTTAATGAAGTTCTGGTTTAAACCTTTAACACTTGCTAACAAAATTGAAGTAGTGTCTAAATAAATAGGCTTTTCGTACTTTAAATGTGCTGGTGGATAAGCTGTCCATCCTGTAGTTTTAGTATCGTAAGCACCTGCGAAATACAAAATTTCTTCCTTAGATTTTGACGACAATGACCACATCAATCCTTTATTGTCTTTCGTTGCGTAAATACTGTCCTTTATATCATAATATGCCTTACTGCTATTCACTTTCCAAAACTCGTATCGTTTAAATTGGTGTTGCAATCTATTCTCAAAATCTGGTAAGCTTTTGTTGGCTGGTTTTGTCCATAAAGCTTCGCTTAAAGCACTCATTCTTGGGAAAATCATGTATTCAAGTTTGGCAGTATTGCCAATGTATTCTGTCCACACATTGCCTTGCGCGCCCAAAATATATTGGCCTTCTTCTGCAGTTAACTCTGCTGGCAAAGGATTGTAATTATACACTTTTTCTACAGGTAAATAACTACCAATGGTTACTGAATCTTCGTTTTTGGTTTGGCTATGGTCAAAGTAGCAATACGTGCCTGGCGTCATTACTACTTGATGGTGTTGCTTGGCAGCTTCTATACCACCTTTCTCGCCTTGCCAGCTCATTACCATTGCGTTAGGGGCTAAACCACCTTCTAATATTTCGTCCCAACCCATCATTAATCTGCCTCTAGCATTTACCATTTTTTCTATGCGATGCATAAAATAGCTCTGCAATCCATCTTCATTTTTTATACCTTCTTTCTTCATTAACGCTTGGCAAAAAGCCGATTCTCGCCACCATCTTTTATTACACTCATCACCGCCAATATGTATGTATTTACCAGGAAATAAATCTATCACTTCGTTTAAAACATTTTGCAAAAATGCAAATGTGGTATCGCTTGGATTTAGTACATTATTAATGTCTGTTAAGCCCCAAGTTTGTCCTACTTCTTTTTTTACATCAGGTGTGGTAGATAATTCTGGGTAAGCTGTAATAGCTGCCAAACTATGGCCGGGTACATCTATTTCTGGTACAATGGTTACATATCTATTGGCAGCATATTGTACCACATCTTTTATTTGTTCTTGCGTGTAAAAACCGCCGTAATAAATGCTATCGTTGCCTGTACCAGGATAGCGACCAATGATAGTACCTTTTCTAAAACCCCCAACACTAGTAAGCTTGGGATATTTTTTAATTTCAATGCGCCAGCCTTGGTCATCTGTTAAATGCCAATGGAAATAATTCATTTTGTGTAGGGCAATAAAATCGATGTATTGTTTTACATAATCAACACCAAAAAAGTGACGACTTACATCTAAGTGCATACCACGATACATGAAATTAGGTGCATCGGTAATGTTGAGGCAAGGGATTTGGAATTGCTTATTTTGGATTTGAGATTTTTGAATCGGCAGCAATTGTAGGAGGCTTTGCATACCATAAAACGTACCTTCTTGTCCTTCGCCTATAACAGTTACAGCTTTGGGTGAAATATTTAACGTGTAAGTTGGGCCATTTTCAGTTTTTTTTGAAAAAAAACTTATATAGTTAGCAGTGGCTTGTTTGGAAACAGGCAACTGAAAGCCGTAGAATGTTTTCAAATACCCATTAAAAAAGTTGGCCGTATTTTCTTCAAGATCATTTCTATAAACAATGGTGGTGGTTTTAGACAGAGTGAAATTACCCTTGGTTACTTGTAATTGATTGGGCTTAGGAATAATATTAATGGTTTGCGCTTGACTATTAACAGCACAAATGGCAAATGAAGTAGCAATAATTAACTCAAGTTGCTAGTTAATTTTCTTTAGCTGTAAAGCAAACAGGAATAATGCTATTTTCAGGAGGAAGCC